>NZ_JBGBPT010000018.1:87232-114591 GCF_041106355.1 Streptomyces sp. BF23-19
ATCACGGGGATTTTCCTTTCTGTCGGCTCCTCGCTGTCTACGACGCGGGCCGCAGCTCACGACCTTCAATGACGTTTTCGAACTCGTCGGCATCCCCGATCGCCCCGTAGGTATCGCGTGAGGCGTCGTCCCCATTGCCCCCCAGTCGGCGGTTGAAGCTGCTCGATGCGGAGAACTTGAGAACCACGTAGTCATCGACGTTGCTCTTGCCGAAGCGCACCTTGTGACCCTTATGGTCCTGCCGGTAGAAGCGGCCGAAGCTCTTGAGTACGACCGCCTCTCCGCAGCTGACCGCGCCAGTGAGTTCACCAAGCAACGACTCGTATACCTTGTTCACCACCCGGACGGGCAACTTGCTGCGAGTCGCGACCCGCGAGATGAATTCGCGCTTACTGACACGCGGTGTCTTCGTCGTTTCCATGTCTACACCCTGCCCTATCGTCGTTCATTACACGGTTCCACTGAGAAACCAGTCTATCGGAGATAGGCGTGAGTGGAGAAGAGGAGTTGGGCGTATCAAGTGCAGTCGCCATGCTTATCTTTGCTCATTTGACTAGATTTCCAGATCTGGCTCGATCCCCTCCCGGTCGTCCTCGGGCTCATAGCCGACCGACTCGATGATGGTCCGCGTGTTCGGATCGCGGCGCCGGTTCACGACCTTGTCGTGAGACTCCCCGAACCGCTGCTGCGCCGCCACGCGGTCGGCCGCATCGAGCTTCGCGCCGATGCTGCGCTCTCCGAACTCCAACATCGAACTCAGTGCCGACATCGCGCCCTGCTTGATCGCGTTGACGTTCGGCCTGTTCTGCGCCCGCTGCTGCTCCCATCGGCTCCGATCCTCCGGTGTGACGTAGCCGAACATCCGCGCGAAGCGCGATCCGAACCTGACCTGCTGTCCCTCGTTCTGTTCCTGGTTCATGCCCCCTCCTCCTGCTCCTTGTTCGTGCTCCCGGATCGCGCTCAGGTGGGCTGGTAGTCCTCGGAGTCGGCCCCAGCGTTCGGGCCGTTGTCCTGCGCGCCGGCCTCCTGCTCGGCCGACGGACCCGTAGGGCGCGACCGCGCCTTGAGCCGCTGCTCCTCGAAGAAGGCCCCGGGGTCGTCGACCGCCGTCTGCAGTGCTTGCTGCCAGTTCTCGCCGAGGCTCCGCTTCAGCTGAGGCTCAAGATCCGGGTACTTCTCGTTCACTGCCTCTATCGCGTCGACGTAGGCGTTGGAGTAGACCCGCTGCTGCTCCTCGGGTGGCAGACCGTCGATGTCCATGCTCGCGATCATCACCTCGGACTGGTCCAGGCGGTGCTGGAGCATGCCGGGCAGCCCGCTGGTGTCCAGACCCTGCTTCTGCGCCGCGAAGCCGACCAGGTAGCCCAGCATGTTGCCCCCGTAGGCCTCTTGGTCACCGCGGCCCAGCGCGTTGAGAAGCGAGGTCTTCATCGTCTCGGCGAGCTGAACCTGGTGGGCGTCCGCGTCCATAGGCCGGCGCAGTGTGAACATCCCGTCCTCGGGCAGACGCTGGCCCAGCTGGTCGTCGAACTCCCCGCTCCAAACCGTGTGGACCCGGTCGGAGCCCGCGATCTGCTGCTCGTGTGCAGGGGCCTTGACGATCCGTCCGTGGGCCACGCCGTTGAACATCGTGCGCAGCTCGGGCTCGTACTCCATCCGCTCGCCGATGATCTTTCGGGCGCGCTGGACGACCTCCCGGCGCTCCAGGCCGTCTTCGCTCATCTGCTCGTGCAGCCGCTTGCGCAGCGCCCGGTAGCTATCGCGGATCAGGCCGACGTCCGCGCCCGGCTCACGCATCTTCCAGAAGGCGCTCTCCATGAGCGCGACCTCGGTCATGGCTGCCGAGTCCGGAGTGAACATCTCCCGGTGGCCGCGCTCACGATGCTGCATGGCGTCGAAGCGCTTGCGCCACTTCTTCGTCAGGTGGTCACGCGGATCCGTGCTGCCGATCAGGCGCTCGCGCCGGGCGTCGCTCGGCAGGTCCTTGAAGATCCTCTGCCGGTGCGTGATGCCGCTCTCGGCAAAGGCCACCATGCCACGGGCCCTCGTGTCGATGCGCTCCTGGATCTTGTCCTTGAGGGGTTGGAGGTAGCTGTCCATCTCCTTCTTGAAATCCGGGGCGAGCATCCGCATCGTCATCACCATGCCGACCGCCTGGATGATCGAATTGGCATTCACTCCGCGCGAGAGCGGCTTGAGACACGACTGCATCATCATCTGCATGTAGACGTCGTGCATGACGCCGAGATCCTGGGTCCGCTCCTCGTCGTCGAAGCCGGGCACCAACAGCTTCGAGTCCCGCAGCGAGGCCATGTACTTCTCGCTGGCCAGCCGCGTCTCCGCCCTGAGTTTGAGCAGCTGCTCGCGCTGATCCAGGCCCTCGCTCTCGTCCTCGGCGCGGTCGACATCGATCCCGTGCACGCGCTCACGGTCGGCCATCCGCTTCCGGGTCTTCTCACCGAAGAACTCGCGGGCACGGTCCCGGAGCCGCTCACGCCAGGCGCGCGCACCGTCTGCGTCCTGCGGCCCCGGATCGTCGATCACCTCGGCGTCGATCGGCTCGTCCGAGCGCGAGGCCCAGTTGGCATAGGTGTTGCCTCGCGGCTCACCGGTCCGAAGCCGATCGTCGCCAACCGGAAGCACCTTGATCGCGCGCCGGCGGCCCGCGGGTCCTGTTCCCAGTGCCTTGTGCTGTGCCATCTCAGTACCCCATCCCGTAGTCGCCGCCGTTGGCCTCCGGCTCATCGATCTCCATGCTCGGCCTGTAGACCCGGCGCGTCGGGCCCACGCCAACGGCATGCGCGGAGCGGCGATTCGAGCCGCGGGTGCGGGACGCCTGTGCGTCTCGCGAGATCACGTCGCGCTTGACCCCCGAGTCATCGACAGCGATTACGGCGTTGTCCAGGCTGTGCGTCTTGGTGGAGCCCAGCTGATCGAGCTGCCAGGACGCCTGCACCCGAGCCTTCAGAGTCCCCGAGGACGCGAACTGCTCGTTCTTCTCGCCGTCGTAGACGCTCTCGCGGTTCTTGGCCGCCTCGACCAGATCGGTGAACGCGCCGCCGTAGGCCATCCGGTCCATCACGGTGCCCCGCAGCGACACGTCTTCTTCCAAGTTGCGGATGAGCCCGGTCGTCGGGTCCTTCAGCGCACTGGCCACGCGGGCCACGTACTCCGGGTTGACCGTGACTCCGAAGCCCTCCTTGGACTCGTAGAACTCGACGAACTGCTTCTTCCACTCCTCCTCCATAGCCTGGACGGGCTCACCGTCGACGAATGGCGTGTGCCACAGGCTCGGGCCGACCTGTTCGATTCTGCGGCCCCTCCAGAGATCGCGGCCGGGGCCCTGGAGCATCGCGTACTTGTGCCGGGCCTCGGCGGCGTCGTGCTTGGCCTGCAGGATCGACTGGGTCACCGGGTAGGTGACCTCCAGGACGGCCTTGAGGTCCTTGCCGCGCAGCGCGCGCACGGCGCGCTGGCTGAACGAGCCGCCCAGGCCGGTGCCATGTGACTTGATCGCCGTGGCGAACATCGAGGCTTCCTGGTCGGTCTGCGTGATGCCGGGCACGCCCTGCGCATCGCCCAGGTTCCGGGCGTAGTCGGTGAGCTTCTGCTCGTTCCCCTTGGCGCCGGTCTCGACACAGACCTCGCGCACGCTCTGCAGGTGCGCCTCGCGATCCGAGAACGTCAGTGCCGTACCGAACTCGCCACGCTGCGCCTGGCGGTACAGCCCGCTCAGCTCCTGCGTCACGACCTGCTGGGCGAGCTTGATGTCCTCCGGCGAATCCGAACCCGTGAGTGCCTGCAGCCGGAGCCGGTTCGCCTGGCTCCGCGAACCCTCCAACTCAGCGGCCAATCCAGCGTCCTTGGACAGTGCGACCTGGGTGTCCAGCGACACCTGCATGGCCAGCGGGTGTGAACCATCGCCCTTGACCACTCCGGTGTCCAACAGGTTGGCCGGCACCGAGAGCTTCGCCAGGGCCTCAGCCTTGGCTGCCTCGCTGTGCAGCTTCACCACGGCGACGGCGTCACCGTCGAAGTCGCCGTCGAAGCAAGCGTCCATCACCGGGTTGATCGCGGCGCCGGTGAGTCGGTCGTCGATCGCGACCCGCAGGTAGCGCACGCCGGCGTCACGGAGCACCGGGTCACGCCACACCAGCGCGTGGTCGCCCTCGGCAAGCCCCAGCTGCTCGGCCTTGACCGAGCTGAGCGCAACCTGGTCGACGTTCAGCCGTGGGTCCGCGGTCCACACCATCGTCGCCGAGTCGGTGAGCCGTGAGGCCATCAGCCCGGTCTTGAAGATGTTGCTCTTGCCTGTCAGCACTCGGTTCTGGACGTCGGTCGTGATCGCTTCGAAGGCGCGCTGAGCATGCGAGACCCTTTCGCTCATGGCGCGACGCACCTCGGCGCGCTTCTCGGCGGACAGACCCTGGCCGTCCAGCTGCTCGGCCATGTAGCGGTAGCGGCAAGCCTCCACGAAGACGTCCTGGTAGGCGCGGGTGTAGTCGTGCGGGACGGAGGACCCGTCCTCGAACTCCTGACCACTGCGCAGATGCGAGGACATCACCGGCAGCTTCCACGAGCTCGCGCTCACCGTCTCGGTCTGCTCACCAGTCGGATATGTGAGCGGGAACGGGATCTCCATGTCGCCGCCGCGGTCGCCGATGAGGTCGCCGAAGGACTTGCGCATCGCCATGATATTCAGTCCCGGGAGCTGGCCCGCCTTGCGCGGCTGCGTGCGCAGCAAGTCGGGCATCGGGATGAACCGACGCTCGGGACGCTCGTCGAGGGCCTCAGCCTGGCCGATCACGCGCAGCGTGCCGTCAGCGTCCATGTCCATGCCGGATACCAGCAGGTACTCGCGCAGGCTCGACTCGGCCCCGCTGTTGTGGCCGTAGAACTCGCGCATGATCGCCGGGCAGTCCTGAGACTGCAGCGCCCAGGCCAGCTGAGAGGAGGCCTTACGGCCCTTGCCGGCACGCACCTGCTCGTCGTCGTAGATCTTCGTCTTCTCGTCGACGGCCATATGGGTGACCACGAAGCGCATCTCGCCCAGGGCACTCGGCCGCAGTTCTCCGTTGGGCGAGCGCAGATCGGAGACGTTCCCGCTCATCAGCTCGCGCGCCGAGCCCGCGTTGCGCCGGGAGATGAGACTGAACGGACTCATCACCACGTCCAGACCCGGGTTGGCCCGGAACCAGTTGACCTCTTCGACGACGGCCTGCTGCCGCGCGTCGTGCAGAGGCATGTCCCGGTCGACGATCAGCGAGATCACGCCCTTGTTGCCGTGCAGATCCGAGATCTTGTCGCCCACGACGAGAGCGCGCTCCTGACCGCCGGCCCCGCGGATGCGGTGGCGCCCGGCGAACTCCTTCGACACCACGATCGGGTCATCAGCCGTCCAGCCGCCGAAGGTCATCAGCGCCGTCTTCACCGGCGCGGTGACCGCAGAGGACTGCATGATCGTCGAGGCCGTCATCTGCTGACGGTCGAACGGGTCGTACCGCAGCGTCTCGAGCTCGGGGAGAGCCATGAGCGGCGCACGCTGTCCGGCCACGCTCTCGTCGCCCGGCACGATCCGACCATCGGTGTCGACCTGGGCCTGACTGGTCAGGTACCGCACGATGCCCTGGTTGGTCGCGCCTCCGGTCATCACCGGGTCGAAGTAGCCGCTGGGCGCAGCCACGTTGTTCCGGTCCTTGCCGGTGAGCACCGTCATGTTCCGCCCGCCGGTGAGCCGCCAGGCGTCGAAGCGGTTGTCATCAGCCGGGTCGGTTCGGTCGCGCTGGGACCTGTACTCGGCGTAGACCGTCGAGCCGGCCTTGATCTCGTTGGAGTAGCGCACACGGCGCGCCTCGGTCTGCAGGATCGCTGCCGTCCACTCCTCCAGGTGCGCCTTGATCTCGCCGGTGGACTCGTCCCGCTGGTACGTGGTGGCCCGCTCGATGAAGTCGATCGGGTGCTTGGTGCCGTACAGCTGCGAGTAGACCGTGTTGAGGGAGGAGGGCTCGCCGGTCTCGCTGCGCCCGGCGGTGAGGTCGCCGGCGATCTGGTACTGGATGCGCTCGTGCATGAGCTGTTCGTAGCCGCGCAGGCGCGTGCGTTCCTCGACCGAGGTCGGAGCCTCGCCCGGAGTCTGGGCCGTGATCGTGGCCATGTAGCCGGGCACGATGAGGGCGTTCTGCCCGCTGGCGAAGGCGGTGGTGATCTCGCCGTACTCGCCGACATCGAAGACCTGGCCGATCTCACCCGAGATCGGAGTTCCCTTCCCGTCACGGCGAAGCTTCGCGCCACTCCAGCGAATGACGCCGTGCTCGTCGACCAGGATCTCGGAGACCTTCGCCGCGTTGCGCTCGATGCTCTCACGCACGGTGACCCCGATACGCCGTATGAACGCAGATTCGTGGTCGGCGATCGGCACGGAACGCTCGGCGTTGAAGCGGACGAGCCGGTCCTTGAACCGGGTCGTCTGGAAGGTCGAGCCCATGATCTCGTCAGGGGAGATCTCGCAACGACGAAGCGCTGAGGCGAGGTTGTCGAGGTTCGACCACTGCCCGGTGGGGCTGGTCATGTATCGCGCCACCCGCTCCGGGTTGAAGCGCTGATCGACCCACTCGCCGTCGACGTCATGGGGCTCTGCCTCCCAGGTCCCGATGAGTTCGAAGGGAACGTCCTCAGCGTGCTGTCGGACCTTCTCGACGACGGTGCCGCCGTAGACAAGGTTGCCCATCTCGGGCGCCTCCTCGGCCTGCAGCTCGCCGATCCCCTCCAGCCGTTCCTGGTACATCTCTTCGGTCGCACCCGGGCGCAGCAGTTCGCTGCGCGCGCCTGTGAGCACGTCCCAGTAGGAGCGCTGGATCGCAGCGACCTCAGAGTCAGCCGAGTACTCCGGCGGTTCGATCGCATCCAGCTGTCCGCCGGTTCGCTCCAGCTCCGTCTCGGCACGAGCAATGAGATCCTCGACGCCAAGGGCTGCCTGCAGGTTCTCCCGAGCGCTCTCGACGGCGGTCTTCGCATAGGCCTCGGCCAGCTCGGTGTCGAGGAAAAAGGCCGGCAGAGAGCGGTTCTTCGCCTCCCGGCGCAGCATCACCTTCGAGCCGGGCCGAGGGCCGGGCCCACCGGGGGCCACGTAGTCGCCGACCACGAACATCGACTCACGGTCAACGCCGTGGTAGCTGTCGGGCACATCGACCATGCGGTCACGGCCGCGCTCCTGATGTGTCGCGCCGGTCTCGCCGGCGGCGTGCCCCGGCAGATCCGTACGCTCGACGCGATGTCCCTGGGCGAAGCGCAGTAGTTGGACAGCCTCCGTCGGCGAGGGAGAGTAGACCGCCATGCCGCCGGGAACCCGGTAGTTCGTCGAGTAGCGCAGCACGGTGCCGTTGTCGTATACCCGAGCTCCGGCGTACTCCTCCTGACGTGTGTCGGTGAGGCGGATCTCCATGCCGGTCCCAGCGATCTTCGCCTTGATCTGACCTGGCTCGCGGTCGCGCATCACCTCATAGGACACGCCCTGGGCCTTCAGCTCTTCGAGCAGAGCGGCCGAGCGCGCCACGGCGCGCGGGGACATGAAGCGGTTGCGGTCGACGCGGTTCGTCTGCGGGTCCCGGCCGCCGTCGATGACCCACTCGCGCACCTGGTCGTACTCCTGCCGGCTCATCTTGTCCATCAGCGCGGTGAGTCCAGCGGCGTCGTCGTCCGTCATCGCGCGGCCTGCCTCGAACGGCCTGCCGTCGTCGCCGATGCGCCAGAGCACCATGTTTCCGCGCCGCGGATCGGCCAGGGTTTCCACCTCACCGCCGGCCACGCGTCCGATCGTCTCGTCCGGCAGGTACACCAGCGCGGTCCCGGCGCGCTTCACGGTCGCGCGTTCGGACCAGTCGGGGTCATAGGGGCTGATCGGCAGCCCGGCCGACTTCGGGTCGACCTGGGCACCGACACCGGTGACGCGGGTGAACTCCCGCTGCGACTGCTGATAGCGCTCGTTCTGCGGGGAATGATCACCGAACTGCGGCTCGTAGCCGGACACCTTCTCCGCGAACGCCTGGTCGATGGCAGAGAGGCAGTCCGTGATGCCCAGCCGCGGGTCGGCCAGTGCGGTGCCCCGCCGGCCGAGGATCTCGTCGACTCGGGCGCGGATCGCCTTGGCCTGGGAGATCGGAACGACTTGTCCGGTCTGCGCCCGGGCCTGCTCGACTGCCTTGTAGTAGACGTACTCGTAGAAGTACCTGCGCAGTCCGCGTGCCTTCTTCATGGTTAATCAGCCTCCTGTGGACGCTCCGGGTTGCATAGAGCCTACATCGCCTATCGAAAGAGAGTTGGAGGCTATTCAAAAGGTCAGTGCCGAGGCTGTCTCTCTTAGGTGAGAGATGGCCTCGGCACTGGTTGTGATCCTTGTCCGACCCCGAGCGGCCGTCAGCTACTTCGAGTTCATCTCGATGGCCATCGCCCTGTCGAACCGGCCGTCGGCCAGCACCTCCCAGCTCGGCAGCGAGGCCAGGTACTGGTAGAAGGCCGAGTAGACCCTCACCGTCGCCAGCGACTTCAGGTCCTCCTCGGTGACGTCCTCCTCCGCGAACACCCGCGAGTCCTTGTCGTTCACGTGGCCGTTGATCCGGCGGGCGGCATTGGCGTATGCGTCCGAGCGGATCTGGCTGATGTAGGTCTGAGACCCATCGGCGCTGCGCAGTTCGCCGTCGCCGCCGACCGAGAAGTGCTCGCGATCCTGTTCCAACTCGGTCTGCGCGGACTTGTAAGCCTCACCGATCTCGATGTCCAGGCTCTTGACCTTTGCCGAGCCGTCGGGATTGACCAGCATCTCCTTGCTGATCGTCCCCTCCGCGTAGAGCAGACGCTGCCGCTCGACGCTGAGCGCCTGACTCTCGGCGACTGCGACCCCGACCTCGACGTTCTCGATGAACTGGTCCTCGTCGAACATGCTCATCCCCTCGTACTCGTCGGGGTCGACGACCACCGGAGCGTTGGGGTCCTGGCACTTGTCGACCGTGGTCATCGTCGTGATGACCTCCATGACCTCGTCGGCGTAGACATCCGGGTCCAGGCGCTCGATGTCGACCTCCTGGTAGCCGTAGATCTCCTTGTACTGCGCCTTCGCGTCCGCGGCCTTGACCGCCTGCCGCATGCGCTTCTCCAGCATCTTCACGAAGTCCGGCTGATTCATCCGCACGTCGAAGTCCATGGCACTGGACAGCGTGGGGATCGTCTGCAGCGAGTACGTGTGCCCCGGGTGCTTGATCGTGTTCCCCAGTAGCCGGAACGACATCGGCAGGATCGTCTGGTTGCGGTTCCAGATCGGCGCATCGCCGGCCCGGAAGACGATCGAGTTGCGCGGCGAGAGGAAGGCCATGTCGTTGTAGCTGATCAGCGGCTCTTCCTTGGTGCTCATCGTGTAGGAGACCCGGCCCTCGGTCTTGCCGCCGATGACCTTGTCGAGATCCTGGCTGATCTGCTTGCTGTCCCTGTACGACCGGTGAGTCTTGCCGCTCATCTTCTCCAGCGTCTCGATCATCGAGTCGTCCGTGGACTTCAAGAAGACGATGTTCGAGGTGTTGCCCTGCACGATCTTGTCGACGCTCTCACCGTAGACGTCGCGCAGTTGCTGCAGGGTCTGCAGGATGAGCGTGAACTGCTGCTCCTGGCCCAGGCCGATGGAGAGCATCGTCGCGAAGCCGTCGATGCCCTTGCCCTCCGACTGCAGGTTGCCGAGCTCGTCGAGCATGAACCGCGTGCGGTAGAGCGGCTTCTGGTTTGACTTCGTCATGTACGCCTGGTCGGCGCTCACGTCGAACAGCTGCTTGACCAAGATCAGGATCAGTTTCGCGTACTTCATCAGGTGAGGCGGAGTCACTAGGAACAGCGCCTTCGGGGACTCCGAGTAGCGAGACAACTTCTGCGTGACCGCCCGTGCCTGATACGAGACCTTCTCCGGGTTGCCGCCGCCGGAGAAGTCGAGTCGCGTGTCCGGGTAGAGCGTGTCCCCGGCCTGGAAGGACAGGATCTTCCCGTCCCGAGTGCCACCCTCACGCACCGGCTTCAGCTCACGCATCACGCCGTTCTTCACGATCTTCTTGCCCGTCACCGGCTCGACCACGTAGTGCCGGCCGTTGAGCGAGACCTGGTGGGTCTTCGTGAAGCTGAAGTAGAAGGTGCGCACCAGCATCTTCGTCTGTGGGTTGACCAGCTCCAGCTTGAGCCAGGCTTCGTTGTCAGGGAACTTGCCCTTGAAGTTGTACCGGGCCCAACCTTCGCGGCCGACGATCTCCTCGTGCTCGAAGTCCTCGCCGAGGCTCTTGGTGAACATGGGGTCCGCGTAGGCCGACCACACGGCCTGCTGACCGACGAGGTGGTCGCGCTTGACGTAGTTCGGCGCGAAGCGCACGCCGAGGCGACGCGGGAAGCTCAGGCCGGCCAGGTCGGTGTTCTGCGACGGCTTGCCCGAGGTCAGCGTCGAGATCGTGGGGTCGGTGAAGAACGACATGGCGGTGATCGCGATGCCGTACACCGAGGCGAGCATCTTCTCCGCCCCGGCCATCGAGCGCAGCGCGTTGTGGGCGTTGCCCACCATCGTGCGCATGTTGTTGCGGGGCAGCTCTTCGCTCGCGTTGAAGTACAGGCTGAGCATGTCCTGATCGGCCTTGCCTTCCCACATGAAGGCCTGGGCCGCAGCCCTCTCCTGCTCCTCGGCCAGGGCGTCCCCGTTGTTCTCGAACTCGCCGGCCTTGACCCGCTTCTCCAGTTCGGCCTCAGGGTTCTTGATCTTCTTCGAGCTCATCTGCACGAAGAGCTGGTAGCAGTTGTAGAGCGTGACCTTGCCCCAGAGGTCATCGAGCTTCTGCTCGAGCAGCGCCGGGTCCATATTCAGCACGGCTGCGGCGCTGCGCAGCTCCCGTTCCTCCTCCAGGTAGAAGTCGATGAGTCCGTAGGCCGCGCGCTTGAAGGCGTTGTTGGCGGCGTTGGGCCAGACCGGGTCCTCGCCGCCGTCGATCGGAAAGAAGATCTTGGCGATGTTCTCCACGTACAGTGCGCACTTGGTGAAGTTGCCTTCACGCGCTGCGTCGGCCGCCAGCCCCAGGGGGTTGTAGATGTCGGTCTTCATGGAGTTGATCAGGTTGAACTGCACCGGTTCGAACCCGCGTGTGACCAGGGGTACGTAGTTCTTCACCAACAGCTCGCCCTTGGGGTCGTTGATGACCATGTTCGAGGGCTTCTTCTCTCGCGACCACATGTCGATGACCGGCTCGATGTACGTCTGGCCCTTACCGGCTCGGGTAATGGCCAGAACCATCGTGTTCACCGGCGCGGTATCGACTACGTACGCCCCGGCGGGGCGCTGGACCTCGTACGCCGGGAACGTCCAGTCCTCCTTGATCAGGGCGGCGACGGTCTTGTACATGT
Source organism: Streptomyces sp. BF23-19 (assembly GCF_041106355.1). Lineage (NCBI taxonomy): Bacteria > Bacillati > Actinomycetota > Actinomycetes > Kitasatosporales > Streptomycetaceae > Streptomyces > Streptomyces sp. BF23-19. The sequence goes on from NZ_JBGBPT010000018.1 coordinate 98,645, forward strand.
CCGATCCGAAGCCGAGTTTGTCCCGGTTCTTGCCGTCAGGGTTGTACGGGATGCGAGTGGTGTCGTACTTCTGCCGCAGGGTCTTGTCATCGGGGAGGCCGGAAGCCTCGAACAGCTCGTCGCCGAAGCCTTCGTCGATGATCGGCAGGGTCTGCGTCAGCGGACTGCCTTCGTCGTCGTCCATGACCTCGCCGGCGTAATAGGCGAGGTTCCCCTCCTCATCGATGACGTCCTTCTTGGCGCGCTGGGCGACCTCGACGGTGCCCAGACCCTTCTGCCTGAGCATCATGTGACTGAGCATCGAGCTGACCTGCACGCTCGAGTGAGCGCCGGCGTCGGGGAACCAGTCGTAGTTCTGCTGGATCTCTTCCGGCAGAGCGATGTGCTGGTCGTTCTGGTACTGGTTGATGTCGCTCGTGGTGTTCATCAGGTTCGCCGCGGCGACCCTCCGCGAGAACCACGTGCCGATGACGAGGGCGACCATCAGACCCGAGCCGAGCGTGATGAAGAGCTTGAACCCCGAGACGTCGGCCAGCTGCTCTCCGACCGTCGTCGCGCTCTTCTCGGGCTCAGCCGGCCTGTCGGCGCTGAGCTCGTCGTCCTTCGCCGCGGTGTACCAGACGGGGACCGGAACAGCGTCAGCGCTGGGGTAGCACTTCGCCTTCACGTCCGGGTTGCCGTCCTTGGTCAGGGGCCGGTAACACTTCACGACCGAGCCGCCCGCACCCGTCTTGGTGTCCTGAACGTAATACGCACTCGGTTTGCCGCTGCCGCTGCCGGACACACCCGAGCCCACGGACACGCCCACCGAGAGCACCGCCGCGGCGATGAGCGAGTAGAGGACCCAGGCAACGACCGTCACCAGCACTCCGGTGATCACCGCGACGACGATGCCCGGTCTGGTCGACCTCAGGGTCAGGAACTTGCTGCGGTCCAGTTGCTGGTTGTCGTAGACGTCTCGGTTCGTCAGCGTCTCGCCGGGCGTCCGCGCCGAGATCTTCTCCCAGCTGTTCGCCTTCGGCCGTGCCGCCTTCCGCCTGTTCGTGGCCATCGTGATTCCTTACTCCCGAGCCTCGCTCATTTCGCTGTCCCGCTGTCCAGTGCGCCCGCCTGCGCAGACGACGACGGCGCATGGGGAACGCGTCCCATGCGCCGTCAGATCACCCCGTCGGTCATGACCGGATCGCTCAACGGATCAAGACCACCCCGACGATGAAGCCGGCCACGCCCATCAGGAGCGAGAGCGTGACGATCATGACGACGAGGATCTTGTTCGAGCGGCTCTGCATCTCGGAAGCCCGCGCCAGCTCGTTGGCGTAGGACTCCTTGTCGGCCTGCATCTCCGTCAGGCGTGCTTCGTACCGCTTGGCCACTGAATCCTCGACCGTCGACAGCTGCTTGAGCAGGTCGGTGACCCGCGTCACCTGGGAGTTGGTCTTCTCCTTCTCCAGGTCGAGGTTGTGCTGCCAGTCGGCGTCCCGAGTCGTCATCTGGATGATGGCGTCCTTGCGGTTGCGTTCGAGCTCGTCCTCCATTCGGCGGATCCGGTCGGCGTGCTCAGAGCGCACCGACTCCAGGAGGTCCTGCTGTTCCCGGCGCAGGATGCCGATCTCGTCCGTGGTCCGCTGGTGCTCGGCCAGCGCCTCGTACTGGGCGATGTCGGCCTTGCGGTTGTCGTCGACGATTCGCTGGATCTCGGACTTCCACCGGTTCAGGCGCTCTTCCTCGGCCGCCAGGTACTCCGACTGCCGTTCGGCCAGCACCTCGAATATCCGCGTCTGCCCGGTCTGCATCTTCAGCGTTGCGTCCGACCGCCGGACCCGCAGGATTTCCTGCTGGTTGTGCGCGTGGGTATCCTCGATGTCCCGCTCGATCTCGGCGACGGAGTCAATCTGCTCGCGCTCCATCCGCGAGCGGTTGCGCTCCTTGTACTGCAGCTCCGCCGAGAGCGCCGCCTGCTGGGCCACCTTGGCGGCCTGCGCCTCGTAGTCCTTGGCGATCTCCGCCCGGCGGGCTCGGATCTTTTCCTCCCTCTCTGTCTGCCGCTGCTGGTGCTCAGCCTCAGCCGCGTCCTTCAACAGCTTGTACCGGGAGCCCTCGCGGTCGGTGGCCACCGCACGGATGACCTGCTCGGTGTGCGCCGACATGAGGTTGACGTAGAGCGCACGCAGCTCAACCTCGTGCGCGGAACGGAGCTGCATCAAGTCTGCGTTGGCCTGCCGGTTGAGCTGGGCGACCTGGTCCCCGAGCCACTCGGTCGCTCCCTCGGGCACGGCGATCTGTACGACCGGTGCGCCGATGGCGAAGGTCGCGTTGAACTCATCGAGCCGGACGTCCAGGTCCAGCTCCTCGGAGAGGAACCGGCGGGCGATGACATCGCGCACCTGGGCCTGATCGGCCAGCAGCACAGCGTCGCCGGCCTCCTGGTAGTCGCCTTCGACGCCGTAGCCGGCGTCGGTCTCGTCGAAGCCCTGGTAGCCGGTCACCTCGTCGCCGTCGTGGTCCGGCCATGACTCGACCGAAGCGGTGCCCACGTCGTCCCCGTCGAACACGGGCGTGTCCACCCCTTCATCGTCGACGACGTCGCTGAAACGCGGCTCGTCGTCCAGGCCCTCGTCAGCCCCCTCGCCACCGGGGATCTCATCGAAGATCGCATCCCCCTCGTCCTCCCAGAGGACCGCCGGGGCGGGGCCAGCGGTCCCAGCCTCGGCGACCAGGCCGCTGTGCTCTTCCCACGCCTTCTTACCCACGGCTTCTTCGAGGCTCGTGGTACCGGCAGCGACAAAGCGCGCCTCCGCGAAGGTCGCATCGTTCACCAGATCGACGAGCAGATCGCCGCCGGGCTTCTGCCACACGACGGCCCAGGCGTAGGTGGCACCGGTGAGCAGTGAGTACTCCTCCATGCGCGCGAGAGTCTCGTCGGTGGGGATGATGCCGAAGACCTCCTCTTCGATCATCTCCGCCGTGGCCACCGTGCGGATCTGGTCGGAGCTGATGAGCTCGATGATCGAGCCCTTCGCCTCGTCCCGGCCGTGCCGTTTGCTCAAGCCGCCGATCTCGTCGGCCGCAAGCACGAGCATCACCCAGGCCGTGCCGCTGGGAAAGACGAACGGAGTGTTCGACCGCAGCAACTCGACCGCTGCCGGGATCGCCGTCTCTCTCACCACGGAGGCCAGAAGCTCGTCGGGCTTCTTCTTCCGTTCCTTCTTCTGGCGGACCGCCGCCGCTCCCAGAATGCCCATTGATGCCGATCCCTTCGCCCAAAGAACACAGTCCGCCTGGTTTATGAGCATCCTATCGTCGCCTTGTCGGAGTAAGCAACTACAGGATGTCTAAGGGCTATCGACTCGTTAGTCGACTAGGCCCCCCCGGCCTTGACCGACTCATCGCACCGCACTGACCTCGATGTAGGCATCGGAACTCAGCAGGTTTTTGTCGTCGCTGACCAAGTCGCCGACGACGTCGATGCGGATCCGTCGCTCTGAGGGGTGCTCGTTGAGGAAGGTCGCCACCGCGGTGGTGACCTCGTCGGTCAGCCTCGCCACGGCCGCACGCGCGCCGCCGGCATCGGAGTCGGTGTCACCCTTGTCCTCGATGAGGTACTGCAGGACCCTCGCATCGACGTCGACCCGCACGTTGTGCTTGATGAACACCTCCTGCACCATCTGCCGCAGCTTCTTCCGTACGATCTTCTGCTGCGTCGGCAGCGACAGCGGCTGGAAGGGTACGATCGCGTCGATGCGGCCCAGCAGCTCGGGCGGGAACCGGTTGTCGCCTGTCGTCGAGGAGATGGAGCGGCGGATCAGCTTCTCGTACTCCATCAGCTGTTTGCCCGAGCCGGTGTCGTCGGCGGCGTACTGCGAGATGCTCTTGTAGATCTCCGTGCCGGCGTTCGTCGTCAGAACGATGTACGTGTTGAGGAAGCTGACTTCGCGGTTGTTGTCGTCGTTGAGCCGGCCGTCGTCGAGCACCTGTAGTAGCACGCGCGTGACCATCGCCGAGGCCTTCTCGACCTCGTCGAAAAGCAGCACAGCGTGGGAGAGGTCCCACACCCGCTTGGTGAGTTCGGAGCGGAAGGCCGCGAATGACGAGTCCTCGGCGTACTCCGTCATGTCGAAACGGATCAGGTGCCGCTGGTCATCGCCGAACAGCAGCTTCGCCAGCTGCTTGGTGAGTTCGGTCTTGCCGACACCGGTGGAGCCCGTGAACAGCAGGCTCGCCATCGGCTTTCCCTTGTCGTTGAGGTCCGCCACCGCCAGCTGTAGGCGACGTGCCACCGCGCTGGTCGCCCAGTCCTGGCTGAACACCTTCTCGTCCAGCTGCTTCTTGATCTTCGCGCCGTCGACCTTGAAGGCCACGTTGACGTTCAGGGTCTCCATGAGCACGTCCGAGAGCAGGTCCCGGTCCATCGGCCGGTGGGTCAGGCGAGACCAGCCGACCATGGAGTCGAGCACGAGGATCGACTTGCGCGGTTGAGCGCTGGCCGGCATGTAGCGCTGGGTGTACTCGTAGATCTGCCGGAAGATGTGGTCGTCGTAGAACTCGTCAGCCACCCCGTATCGTTCGGCCATGCCCTGCAGGATCTTGATGGTCGTCGACTGGTCGGGCGGGTTCAGGTTGATGCGTTGCAGTCGCTCGACGAGCGGCTGGTTCGGCGAGATGTGCTTGTGGAACTCCTCGTAGGTTGTCGCCGCGATGATCCTGATGCCGCGGGTTCCCGATGCGGCGAGGACCGGCTTGATCGCCTCGACGGCGGCGTCGGAGAGCTGAACGACCTGATGGAACTCGTCGATGAAGAGGACCAGTTCGTGCCTCTCGTTTCTGACGAAGGCCTCGGCCTCGTCGAAGAAGCCCTTGAGGATCGCGGCCATGTTCTCGGCGGTGCCCGCCTCGGAGATCATGCGCGCCGGGTCCACCTCCAGGTAGAGGCGGTCCTTGTCCACCAGCATCGTGGCCTGGACCAGGGCCGTCTTGCCCGTGCCGGCCTCGGCCAACAGGAGCGCGTTGCACAGCTCGGGACGGCTCATCGAGGCCAGCAGCTGTGTCGTCTCATGCTCGCGGCCGACGATGTCGCGCTCGGCCTTCTTCAGTGGCTCCGAGAGCTTGGACAGGAGCCGGTAGCGCTCGTTGAGCTGCACCTCTTGAAACATGCCACACAAGACCTCTCGACAAGACTGCTGATTCAACTGCAATATCAGTCAAAACCTATCATGAGTCGTACTTGATAGGGCGCTTGATGGTGAGTGGGAAGGGCGGGCTCACTGGCTGGGTCATGGATCGAAACCCGGCGGCCGCACGATCAGTGCTCGACATCTCGTAGCCGTAGGTCGTGCACTCCAGTGGGTCGAGGCGATCGACTTGTGCGTCCAGATGCATGCGCTCGCGCGCGCAGCGCTGACGGTTTCGGTGGTGTGAGCTGGCCGGCAGGTAGGCGCCCCGTGGTAGCGGTCCAGCGAAGCCGTCATGGTCTGTTGCCCTATCCCGCTCGTGTCCCGTGCAGTCGAAAGGCCCCTGGATGTCATTCCAGGGGCCTTTCGCATAAGGCTCGACCTTGGTCTCAGCCGGCCGTCGGCTGGTCGACCTCGACCTCGGCTGCCTGCTCCGACTCGGTCTCGGGGGCCGAAGCCTGGGCCTGTGACTCCTTGGCCGCGGCCTCGGCCCTGCGGGCTGTGCGCATGGAGGTGAGTTGGTTGTCCAGCGTTTTGCTGTCGACCTCGAACTCGGAGGCCTCGACGGACTTGGTGTTGACCACCAGGCCGGTGCCGCGCGTCGAGGGCATCACATTGCCCTTGAAGCCGTAGATGGTGCCGACCTCGTTGCCGTCCTTGTCCAGGATCGGCTCGGTGTTCGACCCCGCGGCCTTGGTGATCTCCTCCATCTGACTGATGGAGTACGGGGCGCCGTTGTTGTGGCGGACCTTGCCGTCCTCACCCCGAACCGGATCGGACTTCAGATGCAGGTTCGTCTGATTCGGGCCGCGCAGATCTCGAGCGTCAAGCTGGATGTCGGCGTACTGGGACTTGCCATCCCTGGTGAAGCCCTTCTTGCGGACTATCGCGATGAGGTTGACTCCGGTCATCGCGCCCCTGCCCTTGAGAAGTGCCATGGTCTCTTCCCTCCACTTGTTCCGACTGTCATCTGGCAAGTCGGCCGCGATCAGTCACATCGCCCGAACAAGGCGTTGAGTCCCCGTCGAACATTCTTCACGCTAATACCCTTATAGGTCATTCGACAAGACCGCTAACTGGCCTGTCCAGTTGGGCTCAAAAACGGATTAGATGGACGGCTGATGCGAGTCCAATGCCATCTCGGCATCTGGAGTGGTCACAGCCTGATCGACTTGGGCCTGGACCCGCACGACGAGGCCGGCGTCCAGCGAGGAAGCCTTGGATTGCCGCATCCGCTCGGCCTGCTCGCGCCCGGCGCGCAGCTCCGCGATTCGGGAACGCAACACGAGCGAGCCGGATCCCTCGCCCGTCCGCTGAGGCGTCAGCTCCCGGGAGACCCGTGTCATCGCCGCGACATCGTTCACCGGCAGATCGGGAATTGCCTCTGCCTGACCGGACTGGTCCAGGTAGTCCATCGCCGCCAGCAGCAGCCGTCGGCGATCCCTGGCCGTCTCGACGAAGGCCTGGTGTGCGCGCGGCCCGATTTGGACGTCGGTGACGAAGTCGTAGCCCAGGTGGTGTAGATCCAAGCCCTTGACCTCGTCGAAGTCATACGCGGCACCGACGACGACCTTGAAGTCCGTGCTGACCGCGTCGGTCTCCGTACTCGCCCGATCCTCGGCGCTCGACCCCACGCGCAGCACCAGGCCGGAGGAAGCGAGATCGGCCCGGAGGCCGTCCAGCTTCTGGTCATAGGACTGCTTCATCGTCCGAATGCGCGCGTCCAGCACCGCCCGGCCGCGCTTGCCCTCGGTCAGGAGCCTGCCGCCGGGCTGATCGTAGATTGTCCGGCCCAGATTCTCGGCCTCCTCGGAGTCTTTCATCCGCTGCAGAGAGGCATCCGCGCGCAGGGCCATGAGCGAGAGCAGCCGCTGGCCGTAAGCCGCCACGTCCTGCTGCTGCTCGTGCCATGCGCCTGCATCCCCGACAAAGGGTAGGAAGTGCCGGTACTTGCTCATCAGCCTCCAGTGGTAGTCCTCCTCGAAGCGATAGAAGGCGTAGAGCGGGCGCGAATCCTCGGCGGCAGCACCGGCCTTCTCGGCCTGTTCCCACTGGTGAGCGAGATCGCGATAGACCCCGACCTTCTCCCGGTGATGCTGCAGACGTGAGGCGTAGCTGCGCAGCCGGAAGCCGAAGGAGACCAGATCGGCTTCCGTGTTCTCGTGGTCCACCTGACGATCTGCAGCCAGCGCCGCCATCTGCTGATAGTCCATCCCCATGACTTCGAGCATCGGCGTGCGCACTCGCAGTTCCGACTCCTGCATGGCTCGCAGCATCTGGTAGATGCCGTTGACGGCGCGCTCCGTGATCTGCGTACGTCCCTGCTCGACCAGCTTCTGCCATTCCTCCGTGCTCAGAGACTCCTTCGCGCGGCGCTCGTTGGCGTAGTCGACGATGCGCTCCATGGCCTCCGGCATCGGGGACCCAGCACGTTCGAGCTGCTCCTTCACGAGCTCGGTCACCAGCTGGTTCGCCTTGCGCATGCGAGCGTCGTTCGAGCCGGCGCGCCAAAGCGTTCGGTCCCCAGGCAGGCAGGCGAGCAGAAACTGCGGCAGGGACTCGGCACGGATTCGCTCGTGCGCCCACCGCTTGATGAAGGTGGTGACGTTGCGCCGCTCGTAGCCGACGGCGCTGGAGAGGTGAGCCACCGCCTGCTTCTCGTCGAGCCAGGCATCGACGCCGCGGCGGAGCCGGGACTTGTGCCGGTCCAGTAGCTTGCCGCGCTGTGTGCCGTTCTTCGTCACCTGGCCCCGGCCGCCGTCGACCATGGCCAGGTGGCAGTGCACATGCTCGGTGTCGACCTGGATGACCCCCACGTAGCGCAGGTCGTCGAAGCCGCTGGTGCCCGAGCTCATCCGCTCCAGGCCGTACATGATCGCCATGCGCAGCTTCATCTGATCGATGTGGCCGCGGTAGTCACCGCGGGCTTCGCAGCGGAAGTCATCGTCGATGATCTTTTGCTTCCGCAGGTACTCCTCGTCGAAGGACAGCACGGTCTTCAACACGGTGTGCCCCGCGTCGAAGTAGTGCTGGATGTCCTTGCTGGCCGCCTTGAGCTGTTCGTCCGAGAGCGAGACCGAGCCGTAGCCGAAAGCCACGCCGCCGTCGCCTTGAGCCTGGCGCATCTCGTGCTTCGTCGCACCCCGCGAGATGCCGACGCGCCCGACGGCGGACTCCCGCGCCGTGTAGCGCAGGATGAAGTCGTCGGTGCGCAGACGCTGGATCGGAGCCAGAGACTCCGTCGCCTGCGCGCGGGCCATGTACCGGGTGACGTAGTCGCCCGGCGTCGCGCCGCGCGATCCCTTGCCGCCGGGCAGCGGCACGCTGAACTCGTTCACGATCACGATGTCCTGCTTCAGGCCCATCGTCGCTCTCCTTCCTGTCTCGCTACCGATGCACTACGGCCCCGGCTGCTGTCCGCCAGCACCCGGGGCCGCGCACGCCGTGCCTGATCCGTCCTCAGGAGCCCAAGCTCTGCTCGTCGTCAACGCCGAAGTCCAGATCGGCCGCACGCTGGGCCACCTGGAGCTTGCGCTCGTCCAGGCTCGGGACGGGCTTGACCTCACGTCGGCGTGTCTCCTGCTCCTCCGCCTCCAGATCGGGATCCAGGTTCAGGTCGCGCTGTGCCTCACGGGTCGGGACCGAGGAAGCGGCTGGCACCTTCTGCTCTTCAGCCCTGTGCAGTGGTGCAGCCACGCGCTCCCGGTAGAGGTTCTCCGTGGTGCCCTCGGTGCTCGCACGCTCGGTCTTGTACTGCTCCCGTTCGGCGGCGATCTCCGCCTCGATCTGCCGCAAGCGTGCGTTCATGCCGTCGGCGACCGGCGCTGCCTCAGGCACGGGCGCTCCGACGACATGCTTGACCTCGGTGTCCAGGCCCAGCTCGTCCTCGGTGAACAGCGGGTTGATCGCGTCCGAGCGCGACTTCAGCCCACGTGCATCGACTACGACCTCGGCCCGCGGGACGCCGTTCTTGGAGTGGTCGGCGAAGTAGCCGGCGAGGTCATAGCCGCTGGACTCGAGATCGATCTCCAAGCCCCCGATGCCGTGGACCTGGGTGAAGACCACGGGCACATCGCCTTCGGTCTGCACCTCCGACGGAGCGAGGACAAGCATGTCCGCCGTGGCCGGCAGCTCCCACTCGATCCCAGTGACCTGCTCGGGCACGGTGAAGCCACTCGTGAAGTATCCCTTGCCGGCCAGCGCCACCAGCTGCTGGTCGTCGAACTCGTAGAAGGCGTCCACCTTCTCGCCCTGGCCGGGGGAGTAGGTCAACTGGGAGATACCGAACGGCAGGGCCTCGGCCGGGGTGACCGAGCGCAGCTCGCCCCTCATGTGCAGATACGGACGATAGTTCTCCTCCTCGCCCCGATGCTTGAGCTCGAGCGATTCGACCATGACGCCGAGCTCGGCGACCACCCCCTCCAGCCGGTACGTCTCCACTCCTCGTTCACGCAGGACACGGTGGGCCCATACGTCGTTCATCGTCAGTCCTGCGGTACGCATCACTTGCTCCTCTTGCGGTTGGTCTTGCTCTGGTTGGCGGTCCTGGTCGTGGACTTCGGTGCGACGTCGGCCCCGGTCGCCTCGCCCTGGGCGTCCTGGATCTTCGCGATCATCCGTGTTGCCCAGCGCCACATGCCGCGCATCACGGCGATCTCGCCCGCGGCGAGCAGTGCGACCAGGAAGAGGAGCGGCATCAGCCACATGGCGATGGTTCCATCCGCGCTGAGCGCACCCTGGGATGCGCCCGACCGCTGGTGCAGCCATGCGCCCAGCAGCGGGAGGATGACCACGGCCGTGATGAATGCCAGCAGGTAGTCGGCGAGAAGGACGACGGCCCGGAAGAACCCCGCCCACACCACGACGGAGAACCTACCGGCCTGATTCTTCGGAGCCAGGCGCCGCCATCCGGTGCGCAGCTTCGAATCCTCGTGCTCCTTCTCAGGCTTCGCCGTGGTCTTCCTCGCCGCCGCGGCGGTGCTCGTCGGGACAGTCGTCTCGGTCTTCTCCAGGGCCTGAGTCGACATGTTCGTGTCCTTACGTCTCGTAGGGGTCTTCTGGGGTGCGTGCCGAAACGGTGGGCGCATCGCTCACCGTTTCGGGGAGCTGGTGCCGACGAGGGCGTCGCGGGTCTTGCTGGAGGCCCGATAGGCGTCCAGCGACGTAGCCGTGCCGTCCTGAGAGGTGGAGTAAGTGAGGACCACGAACTCGCTCTTGGCAGCGCTGCTCTGATCCGGTCCAACGCGGACCGGATCGAGACGGGCCACCCCCGTGTAGGAGTAGTTCAGGCCCTGCACCCGACTCACATGAACGTCCAGATCGGCAAGCGCGTACGTCGTCCCGGCGCCCTTCGTGGCTCCGGTCGCAGTCATCCACTCCGGCACGAACTCGGTCAGTACCCGGGACTCGTGGTCGAGGAAGCCGTAGCGCGTGTCGAGTAGTGCCTGCTGCTCCTTGACGGTCCGGCTCGACGCCGAGCTGTCCGTGAGACCGAGCAGAAGGGACCGACCCGTCGTCCTGTCACGGTTCACCCGCTCGATGTCCACGCCCGGCAGCTGGGCCAACAGCGCCGTGTGCTGTGCTGCGAGCTCGGTCTGGGCGTCGCTGAGGTTGCCTTCGAGCTTCTGAACAACCGCGTTGTCCTGGATGTCCGACGCAGCCGGACCGTCGCCGAGCAGGCCGGCTCCGAGTGCGACCACCGAGAGCGCGAGCAGCCCGCCGGTGCCGCCGAGCAGGATCCTCCCGGCGTGCAGGCGCAACTTGTCCTTGATCTCCTCCTTCACGGTGCCTCCACCTCCTGCTCCAGAGCCTCGCCCGTGGCCGTTGTACCGGTCTGGATGTTCACGAACGCGTTGCGGACCAGGTCGTAGTCGGCGCGGGCCCAGGCCAGCACCGCCGGCTTCTCGCCCGCACCGGTCCTGGTCTCCATCGCCAGCCAGGTCACCGCGATGGTGCCGTCGTCGTTGACCAGGTAAGGCACCTGGACGGCCCACTCAAAGCCGGAGTTGAAGCTCATTGGGATCCCGACGCCGGCTGGTACGTCCTTGTCGCCGGCGAGCAGGTACCACGGGCCCAGGTCCCCCTGGTGTACCGAGGGGGCGAAGTAGGGGATGAGATTGCGTAGCGTCGACTGAGACGTCGCCGCGTCGAGCTTGCCGCCGGCTGCCGCCACGTTGGGCGTCAGGTAGCGGTAGTCGTCCTGCAGCTTCGCGACCTGACCAGCCGCTGTCAGGGCCGTGGTCAGACCACGCTCGGCGTCGTCGGCCTTCGGTAGCGCCGCAGTCTTCGCCTTGGTGATCCTGATCTGCTCCTGCAGAGAGGACATCTTCGGTACAGCCGTACCGCGCACCGCGCTCTGGCCGTCGGAGGTTCCTGCGGAGAGTACGAAGCACAGCAGTGCGCCCACACCCATGCTCAGGCCGGCCGCAAGGGTGGGCTTGCGCAGGCTGCCCGCGGGTTCCATGCGCTCAGGAGTGTCCGCGCCCTCCTGCGAGGACTCGGACGTCGCGACGAAGCGCGTCTTGCGTACCGCGGACCCGCTCGACTCATCGGTCTGTGTCGACGCCATTAGCCCTCAACTCACCGTTCCACTCGAATATCAGCATGACTCTATCAGTGAGGCGAGTTGAAAGGGAGTGTGCGTCATTTGGAATGGCGAGTCTCGCCGCTCGCCGGTACGCCGGAGAGGTTCGAGACCTTGCCCTGGGCGTCGACCGTGACGAAGAGCAGCGCGCGCCGGTACGCCGTGACACTGGCTTTGCTCGCCTTGTTCTGGGACGTCGCGTCGGAGGTGACCTCGATGTCGGCAAGGACGGCGTAGGTGTAGACGCCCGCCTTGGCGTCGATGACCTCTATGTCCGGATCCGCGCCGAGGGCCGAGTTCAGGCCAACCGTGTCGATGTAGTAGTAACGCCGCCCTTGGGAATCCTCGTTGAACCTCGACGGGGGCATGAACGACTTCAGGAACATCTCGTTCTCGGTGAGGCCGAACCGACTCTTCAGGCTCTCGCGCGCAGCCTCGTAGCTCTGCGCCGAGTCCCACGTGAAGACCATCGAGAGCAGCGACCTGATGCGCTCACCGTCGGTGCTCAGCCGGCTCTGGCTGACACCCAGGGCCGCCATGACGTCCGCGTTCACCTGCTCAGCGCGACTCTTCTGGACTGCCGCCAGATGTCCCTCGACATCGTTGATCTGGGCTTCCTGCTCTACCAGGGCCGCGTGCTGGCTGCTCCAGGTCACTCCGCCAACCGTCGCGACGACCGCGAGGACCGCTGCCGTCCCCAGGACCGAGAGGTTGCGCCGGAAGAATCCCCGCCGCGTGGGTGCTGCCGTCTGCTCCGTCATCGCTTCCCGCTCTCCTCCTGTGTCCCTGTGCCACTGAGCTCTGTCCCCGGGCCGCTGAGTTCGGGTACTCCGGACCCGGCCGGCATCTTGACCGCCGGGTTCTCGTACTGGGCCCCAGCGGCGGTTACCACGAGGGCCAAGTGGTCGAAGGCCCCCGCCGTGCCATTGCGCACGTAACGCGCGCTCGCCCAGGCGAGCACCTCGCCGCTCGTCGTATCCCGGCACAGCCAGACGACCCTTGCCTGGTTCGTCGCGCCCGAGCCGCCCTTCACGCTCAGATCGGGCGTCACCGTCTCGACCTTCCATGCGTACGTGCTCGGGTCAGCTGCTTTCTCGCCGTCGTAGCGGATGTACCAGGCGTGGCGCGGATCGATCTCGGTGGTCGCATCGAACGGCGTCAGCGACGAGGTGCTGTACGCCTCCTTGTCACTGACGAGGAAGGAGTCCTTGCCGAACAGCGGCGCCAGGTCCCGTCGGTGCTCGACGATTTCCAGCGTGGCCTGGTTCGGAGCCCCGTTGTTCGGGCCGGGCTGGACACTGGCCTGGTGGTACAACGTGGCGAAGGTCTGCTCACCCGCCGCGACCTTCTTCGCGTCGGCGGCTGCCGCCTCGGCGAGCTTTGACAGCTGCGCGCCGGCGTCGGCCTTCACGGGCGTGGACTGGGCATCGTCCAACTGTTCCTTGAGTCGGACGATCCGGGCCTCGTTGTCCGCTGTGGTCGCCTTGAAGCTCTCGCCGGTCACGCCCGCAGCGACGACCAGGGCGAGGATCCCGGCACTCATCACCGCGGTGACGCCGCGGCGGAGCAGGCGCGCGTTGTCCGCTGGGGCGCGAGCCTGGCCCTTCTCGCGCCGGCGCGTCATCCAGCCCGCGAACCGCTCTTCGAGCTCGGCTCCGGTGACCTTCGTGTGCGTCTTCGATACCGCGGGCTTCTCCTCGGGCATCGACTCGCTCTCCTGCTCCGCTCCGGTGCTCTCGGACTCGTCAGGGGTTGTCATCACGGAACGCTCCTCACTCCGCATTGTTCTCATAAACGAACCAAGCCTATACCGAAAGCCATTCATGGCCGAGTCTGAATCCATTGAGAAAGGCGTCGAAGGTGGAACTGGCGCGCGGACCTGACTCGGACACGAAGAAGCCGGTGCCCGGATCGCCGAGCACCGGCTTCTTCCCCCCAGGTCAGATGCTGCGCATCAGGCCTTTTTGATCTTGTCGGAGGTGAGCATCGCATCCGACATATCCACGAACTTCCAGCCCTGGGCAGCCATCCGCGCCGCGCTGTCGACGCGGACCCGGCCCATGTAGGCGCAGTAGCCGGCCTCACCGAGGATGACCCTGTCCCCCTGGACGCCGAGCACCACGAGGGTGTGGCCGACGGGAGTGGATCCCGGCCCGGACCCGACCGAGTAGGGGACAGGGGTCGACTGCAGCGTCTTGCCGGTCTCCCTCGCGATCGTGTAGGCCGTCTCCTTGCCATCACCGGACGGGTAGGCCTGGAACGTCGTGTACTTGTTCACGAAGTAGGTTGAGAAGCTCACGCAGTTCATTGCGTGGTTGTCGCCGCAGGAACCAGGGCCGCCGCCCGGACCGTACCGGTCGTCGAGGAACTTGTCCCCCTCCTTGTTGAAGAGGTCGACGAGGGCCTGGGCCTCCTCCTGCGTCATCCCGCCGTCCTTCGGCGAGACGGAACCGCCGTCCGTGGAGGTGCAGTTTCCCAGGATCGTGTTGATCCCGTTCGATATGTTCTCGATGATCCCGCCGACGATGTCCTCGACGCCACCCACGATCGAGCTGTCGACCGACCAGCCGCTGATCTTGCCGAACCACATCTCGGCCTTGTCGCCTCGTGCAGCGATCCCGGCCGCGCCGTCAGCGGAGCGCTCCCAGTTCTCGTGAAAGTGCAGCGCTGCCGCACGCGGCGAGGCCTGCGACTTCCTGAGCATGTCCTTGAAGACCGCAACGTCGCCCGGGTTGTCACCATCGACCATGAAGGCCAACTGGGCCTTGATCGTGAACCAGTCGACGCCCTTGCCCTGCGCGTACTGGCGCAGCAGCGTGTTGCGGCCGAACGTCCACTGCCCAAGACCGATACCGTTGTCCGTGTTCTGCGCGGCGCTGGCCTTCGCGGCGGTCATGGCATACGTCCCCGTCGGAAAGTTCTGCACACTCGTCGGGTCGATCCCAGACTCCTGCGACCAGTTTCCGAGGATGCCCGCGATGTTCGCCTTCGGCATCCCCCAACTGCTGAGTACCGAGTAGATCTCCTTGGCGTTCTTCTCCACGTCCGCCGGGACGGTGGCACCGGAACCGTTGCCAACGCTACCCGCGTTGACGAAGCACGCCGCCTTGTTCGCGTTGATGCCGCCCTCGGTCAACGCCGTCGAGTTGAGGACACCGGTCAAGACCGTGCCCAGCAGGGCCACGGTGGCAGTCACCGCGACCGCACCCGACATCGCTGCCGCTACAGGGGCCATCGTCGCGGTGACGGTGATGCCCAGGACCGCGCCGGCCCCCTTGGCTATAGCGCTGCCGATCGCTATGAACGGCGCAGCGATCGCATGACCAACCGCCTTAACGATGTTGACAATGAGCGTCCACAGCAGCTTCCCGGCGTTGACGGCCATCGCCATGGCTGCGAAGAACATGGACTTGAGCCAGTTCAGTAACGCCATGGCCATGATCACGCCCATGGCTGGCGGAACAGCAGCCGCACCACCGCCGACGGCGACGCCCTTGGCCGCCTTCGAGCCCAGGCCCTCGCCGTCCTTCGCCGCACCGCGCTCGTAGCCCGTGCCGCCGACACCCAGCTCGCGCTGGTCGGCCGGCTTGGCGTCCGGGCTGCCGCCGGTGGCCTTGGACACGCCCTTGACCGCGTCCTGGGCCCCCTCGACAGCGACGTTCTTCGCTGCACCAACGGCGGCTCCCGGAAGCCCGCCGGCCTGTGCGCCGGCCACGGCACCGGAGACAGCGGCTCCCGCGTAACGCCCGACGTTGCGACGGGTCGCGCTGCTGCCGTCTCCTTCGATCGCCTTCTGGGTCGCGCCTCCGGCCAGGTTCCCGGCGACGCCGTTCATACCCTGCTTGAACGTCGCCCCGGCCTTCGCGGCCCCGGCATTCGCGGCCCCAGCATTCGCGGCCCCGGCCTTCGCGGCCCCGGCCTTCGGCGCCCCGGGATTCGCGGCTCCGGCCTTCGGCGCCCCGGCCTTCGGGGCCCCGGCCTTCGCGGCCCCGGCCTTCGGCGCCCCGGGATTCGCGGCCCCGGCCTTCGGCGCCCCGGCCTTCGCGGCCCCGGCCTTCGTCGCCCCGGCCTTCGGCGCCCCGGGATTCGCGGCTCCGGCCTTCGGCGCCCCGGCCTTCGCGGCCCCGGCCTTCGTCGCCCCGGCCTTCGTCGCCCCGGGATTCGCGGCCCCGGCCTTCGGCGCGCCGGGATTCGCG
>NZ_JBGBPT010000019.1:0-38724 GCF_041106355.1 Streptomyces sp. BF23-19
GGCACCGGCCCGCCGGCCGGCGACCCGGCCGAGCGCCGCGTCCAGCGCGGCGAGCGTCTCCCGCGGGGAGGGCGGGAACTTCTGCTCGTCGTCCCCGAGGTCCCCGCTGACGTACGCCAGCAGGCCGTTGATCAGCTCCACCGACGGGAGCCCGGGCCCGCCGGCCCGCTGCGGTGCCCGACGGGCGAAGTGGAAGGCCTCGCCGTGCCGTTCGGCCTTGTCGGCGAGGACCGCCAGGCAGAACGCGTCGATCCAGCGGGCGGCGCTGACCGGCTGCGGGCTGCCGTCCGGGTCGGCGTCGTAGTCGAGTCCGAGGTCGACGTAGGTCAGGAAGACGTGGAAGTACGCGTTCGGGTAGTAGGCGGCGAACGACACGGCGCCGGCGGCCGCTTCGGCCGCGTCGTCCAGGATCGCCCTGGCCTCCGGCGTGTCGAGGTCGGGGGTCACCGCGGAGAACGCACCCAGGCCGTCGAGGAGCTGCAGCGTGATCTCCCACCAGGCGTAGGCGTCGATCCGGCCGCCCCGGGACCTGGAGTACACGTCGGAGATCATCCGGTTCGCGAAGTCCTCGCGCACCGCCGCCAGGGCGGCCTCGCTCACCCTGTGTCGTTCTATTCGCATGCCCGCTACTCCCTGTGTCCGCCTACGGGCCCCACCCTAGGGGGTGATTTGTCGATCGGGGCGGAGCCCGGCGCGACCGGCAGAACACTCCCCGGGAGATCGCCAGGACGGTCCGGGTCACGGACACGGGACGTCGGACCCGGCCCGGACGGTGGCCGCGGGTGCGAACGCGACCACCGCCGGGGCCCGCGAGCGCTATTGCCAGCCGTAGCGCTCGCGAAGCCGGTCCACGACCCGGTCGAAGCGGCCGCGGTCGAGCGCGCAGGCCTCGCGGCGCATCCCCGACTCGTGGACCCGCAGCACCCGGTCCACGTCCACCCAGGACTCGCGCCCGGCGCTGTCCCACGGACCCGTCCCGATCGGTACCCACTCCCGGTCGTGGTCGTGCCGCTTGCTCGACAGTTGTACGGCGAGCAGGGTCCGCCCGCCCGCCTCCCGGGCCACGACCAGCACGGGACGGTCCTTGCCGCGCCCGTCGTTCTCCTCGAAGGGGACCCAGGTCCACACGATCTCGCCGGGGTCGGGATCGCCGTCGGGGTCCGGGGCGTACTCGGTCCGCACGGGGCCGATGGCGTGCGGATCGGCCTCCGCGGTCGCGGTGTCGCCGTCGCGCCCGGGCTGCTCGATGTGGCCGTTGCTGTGGTGGGAAAGTGCCGTCATCCGGGTGAGGCTACTGGTTGCCGTGGCCCCGGTGGAGGAGGCGGGCACACGCGCCCACGCCGCGGTTCAGTCGGTGACCAGGGCCATGATGAGCCCGTCGTAACCCTTGCTGCCGACGGTCTGCAGGGCGGTCGCGGTCAACCGCGGGTGATCGGCGACGAGTTCGGTGAACCGGCGCACGCCCTGGACACGCGGGTCGCAGCTGTCCTCGTCGACGACGGCGCCGTCGCGGACGACGTTGTCGCCGATGATGAGGCTGCCGGGCCGGGTCAGTTCGAGGGCCCACCGCAGGTACTCGGGATTGGACGGCTTGTCGGCGTCGATGAAGACCAGGTCGAACGGCGCTTCGTCGGTGAGCGCGGGCAGCAGGTCGACGGCGCGGCCGCGCCGGATCTCCACGACGTGGTCCAGCCCGGCCCGGGCGATGTTGGCGGCCGCGACGTCGGCGCACCGCTCGTCGACCTCCAGCGTGACGAGCCGCCCGTCGGCCGGGAGCGCGCGGGCCAGCCAGATGGTGCTGTAGCCGCCCAGGGTGCCGATCTCCAGGATGCGGCGGGCGCCGCGGACGCGGGCGAGGAGGTTCAGCAGCTTGCCCTGGTTGGGGGCCACCTGGTGGGCGGGCAGGCCTGCGGCCTCGGAGTCGGCGGCCGCGGCGGCCAGGGCCTCGTCCTCCCCGACCAGCAATCCGTCGAAATAGTCGTCAACGGCCGTCCATGTCTGCTGAGTCATGGGTCGCGTCGCCCCTTCCGGTGATGTGGCATTCGATAGTTCCTCATGGGAACTTACCGGAAGGGGGTGTCGGCCCCGCTACCGGCCCGGCCGTACCGCCGCCCAGCCCTCCGCGGCCTCCACCTGCGCGGCCAGCCCCAGCAGCAGCGGCTCCGAGTCGGCCGGGCCCAGCAGTTGGGCCCCCATCGGCAGTCCGTCGGCCGTGAGGCCCGCCGGGATGTTCACCCCCGGCCAGCCCAGCACGTTCCACGTCCAGGCGTACGGACAGGCCGCGATCATCGCCCGGTCCGTGGCCATCGCCCCGAGCCCGGCCAGGGCGCCGATCCGCAGCGGCGGAGTGGCCGTCGTCGGGGTCAGCACCACGTCGAAGCGGTCGAAGACCTCGCCGACCCGCCGCCGCAGGGTCGTCTCCGCCCGCCGGGAGGTCCGCAGGGCGAGCCCGCCCAGGACGCGGCCCGTCCGTACGGCCTCGTGCGTGCGCGGGTCCAGCAGCGCGGGATCGGGTACCCGTGCCACCCAGTCCCGTACGCCACTGGTCGCGCGGGGTACGAAGGTCAGGCCGATCGGGCCGTAGCGCGGGTCCTCCGGGATCACCTCGTGGCCCAGCGACTCCAACCGCGCGGCCAGCCGCTCCACCGCGGAACGGACCTCAGGGTCCAGGTACTTGGGCGTCGCCGTGAAGGCCATCGCGAACGAGAGCGCGATCCGCAGCCGACGGGGCGTGCGACGGGCCGCCTCGACGGCGCAGATGCGCGCCGGGCGGTGCAGGTCCTCGGGGTGCGAGCCGCTCGCCGCGTCCAGCAGGAGCGCCGCGTCGGCGACGGTGCGGGCCAGCACGCCGTTGACCGTGAGCCCGTGGAAGGACTCCGGCTCGGGCCAGGTGGAGATGCGCCCGCGCTGGGGCTTCACACCCACCAGATGGGTCCAGGCCGCGGGGATCCGGACCGAACCGGCCCCGTCCGAGCCCAGGGCGGCCGGGACCAGGCCCGCCGCCACGGCGGCCGCCGAGCCTCCCGAGGAGCCGCCGGGCGTGTAGGCCCGGTTCCACGGATTGCGGGTCTCGCCGAAGGCCTCGCCCTCGGTGAAGGGCCACTGCCCCAGCTCCGGCGTCTGCGTCTTGCCGACGATCACGGCGCCGGCCGCGCGCAGCCGTCGTACCGCCTCGCTGTCCGCGGTCTTCGGGGCGAACGCCCCCGCGCAGCCGAAGGCGGTCGGCTCACCGGTCACGTCCATGTCGTCCTTGACCGCCAGCGGTACGCCCAGCAGCGGCAGCCGCTCGCCCGCGGCCAGCCGCCGGTCCGCCGCCTCCGCCTCCGCGAGCGCGGCCTCGGCGCGGACGGTCCGGAAGGCGTTGAGCTCCGGCTGGGCCGCGGCGATCCGGCACAGCGCCTCCTCGGTCAACCGCCGTGCCGACACGGTCCCTTCGGCGAGTGCGTCGACCATGTCGACCAGGCCGGCGGCCGTCGGAACAGCTGAATCGGACATCGCGTACCACTCCCCATTACCGGTCGGTAGGGTGACCGTAACGGGGAGTGGCCGGGTAGTTCTAGAGCCAGCCCTCCAGCGAGGCCATGAACCCGTCGAAGTCGTCCCGGTGAATGGTGTGTCCCGCCCCGACGACCGAACGCACCTCGAAACCACGGCTCTTGAGCAGCTGCGCCCGCTCCTGCGTGATCAGGGTGCTCGGGTCGGCGAGCTGGACGAGGGAGGGGACCACCGGTGCGGCCGGCATCAGGTCGGCGCCGACCAGCGGCGCGAGGCTCAGCGCGGTCCACTCGTCCCACACCGCCAGGGTCTCCAGCTCGATGTCGACGTCCACCTCGTCCCACCGCGGACTCATCGTCCGGATCTGCTCCTTGGTCGCCGTCTTGAACTGCG
This sequence comes from Streptomyces sp. BF23-19, assembly GCF_041106355.1. Lineage (NCBI taxonomy): Bacteria > Bacillati > Actinomycetota > Actinomycetes > Kitasatosporales > Streptomycetaceae > Streptomyces > Streptomyces sp. BF23-19. The sequence goes on from NZ_JBGBPT010000019.1 coordinate 3,889, forward strand.
CGAGCAGCTCCGGGCCGAATCCGTCGACCGGGGCGGCCAGATGGAACGCGGGGTCGGAGAACACGGCTCGGGCCGGCCGCAGCCGGTCCACCGCGAGTGACAGGGTCAGGCCGCCGAGGGAGTGGCCGATGGCGAGTTCCGCGCCGGCCGGAAGGGTCTCGACCACGTCGTCCGCGAACAGCTCGGGGCTGTACGCGCCCCGGCCGCTGGCGCCGTGGCCCCGCAGGTCCACGGCGATGACGCGGTAGCCGTGGTCGGCGAGGGCGGGGCCGACCCGGCGCCAGGTCCGGTGGTCGGCCATGATGCCGTGGATCAGGAGGGCGACGCGGTCGCCCTCGCCCCAGGTCTGGGTGTGCAGCTGCACGATGTGCCTTTCTCGGCGGTGGATGTCGGTCGGGGTGGTGGAAGGTGCGGGCCGCCGGTGCGGAGCGGCGGTCGGTGCGTCAGCGCGTCACCGCGTCGGTACGTGGTACGTCAGCGCACGCTGCGGATCGGCTTCACGGCAAGGGCGCCCGCCACGGCCAGCACGGCCGCGACGACGAACAGCGCGGTGTACCCGCCGCTGAACGACACGATCACCGATGCGACGAACGGGGCGATGATCTGCGGCCCGGCATTGGCGATGTTGAGCACGCCCATGTCGCGGGCGGCGTCCTCGGCCTTGGGCAGCACCATGGTCACCAGGGCGGTGTCCACCGCCATGTAGCACCCGAACGCCAGCCCGTTGACCACGGCGAAGCACAGCATCGCCGTCCAGCTGGTCGACACGGCCGGGATGACGAGCGCGACGGCCGACAGCAGTGCGGAGGCGCCGACGAAGAGCTTGCGGCGGTCGAACCGGTCCGACAGGTATCCGCCGAGGACCGTGGAGACGACCATCGCCACGCCGGTCAGCGGCATCAGCACCGCCACCGCGGCCTCCGGCTTCATGCCGTCGGGCAGCACGGTGTGGTCCTGCAGGATGTAGAGCTGGTACCCGCTCACCGCGAAGTAGCCGAGCACGAGCAGCGCCCGCCCGATGAAGGCCCACCGGAAGTCGTGGTCGCGCAGCGCGCCGGTGAAGGCGGCGAGCTGCTCCTTGACGGGCATCGGGGCGCGGGCCGGGAGCCGCTGCTCGCGGCCGCAGGCGGTGAAGAGCACGGCGGCGCCCGCCACGAGTGCGCCGAAGACGAGGTATCCGGTGCGGTAGTCCTCGGAGAAGGCGGCGCCGATGAGCGCGCCGAGGGTGGAGCCGAAGGGCAGGCCGAGTCCGACGGCCGCGGAGGCCTTGCCGCGGGCGTCCATGGGCACCCGGTCGGGGACCACGGAGGTGATGGCCGCCTGGTAGACGTTCATGACGGCCTGCCCGAGGCACCAGGCGATCGTGATCAGCAGGATCGTGTCGGCGAGGCCCAGCAGGAACATCGCCGGTACGGCGGCGAGTCCACCGCCTAGGATCCAGGGGTCGCGCCGTCCGCTGCGGTCGGACAGGGCGCCGGCGACGGGGTTGAAGACCGTGGCGAAGATCGCCGAGACCCCCGCGATCAGGCCGAAGTTCGCCACTTTGTTCGCCGGATCGATGTCCTCGACCTGGAGCGCGAGCAGGACGCCGGCCACGCCGATGTAGAGGGCGTACATGGCGCTGTTGCCGACGAGCAGCAGGGGCAGCAGGCCGCGGCGTGCGGGGCCGGGTCCGGTGCCGCCTCCGGGTGTGGTGTCCGGTTCCGGGGGCGCGTCGGTGGTGGCGGCGGCGGAGCCGGTGCCGGTGCCGGGGGAGGAAAGGGCCACGATGCCCTCCTGGGCAGATATGCGGGCGGATGAGGGGAGGGGGAGGCGCGGTGGGGCGCGCAGGGGTACACAGGGCTACGCAGAAGTGCGCGCCGCCCTGTCACGACGGCGGGGGTGCGACGGAGCGCGACAGGACGGCGGCACGGCGGGGTACGGCGTCGACACATCGGACGTTGTGGGATGTGACGCCGTGGTTACACGTGTCAATGGCTCGTGTAACCACTGTGTAGCATTCGTTTCCGGCCATCCGCTAGCCCTCGGGCGCAATCGGTCTGGAAAGATGCCACGGCAATGTCTCAGTCATCGAAAACGCCGAAGCCTCCCGCCCCGGCCTCCGGATCGGCCACCCCGCCGCCGCCCCCCGTTCCGACGAGCGCCGACGTGGCCCGCCTCGCCGGTGTCTCGCGCGCGACGGTCTCGTACGTGCTGAACAACGCGGAAGCCGTACGCATCAGCGAGCCGACCCGCCGCAAGGTCCGCGAGGCCGCCGAGGAGCTCGGGTACGTCCCGCACGCCGCCGCCCGCAGTCTGCGCGCCGGACACACCAGGATCGTGCTGCTGCCCACCTCCCACGTGCCGATCGGGCCGCTCTACAGCACCTTCCTCAACGAACTCCAGTGGGCGCTGCGCCGCCTCGACTACACGGTGGTGCAGTACGGGAGCCTCGGACTCAGCGGCGACGAGGCCGTGCGGGCCTGGGCGGAACTGCGTCCGGTGGCCGTGATCTCCCTCGGCGAGATCACCCTCTCGGCGCGCAACGTCGCCACCCTCAAGCGGGCCGGAGCCCGCGCGGTGATCACGATGGGGCCCGTCGGCGTGCCCGGGGCGCACGCCCTCGTCATGGACCAGCAGGAGGTCGGCGTCCGAGCCGCCGCCCATCTCGTCGAGCGAGGGCGCACGCGGATCGGGGTGGTCGTCCCGGAGGAGGAGGGCCTGGAGCTGTTCTCCGTGCCCCGGCTCTCGGGCGCCCGCTCGGTGCCGGGCGCCGAGGTCGTGGCCCTCCCGATGGCCTACTCCGAGGAATCGGCCGCGGATCTCGCCGGCCGCTGGCGCGGGCTCGGGCTGGACGCGGCGTTCGCGTACAACGACGAGTACGCGATGCTGCTGATGCGCGCCCTCCAGGACGAGGGGCTCCGCGTCCCCGAGGACGTCGCCGTGATAGGCGCCGACGACCTGCTCATAGGGCGGCTGCTGCGGCCCCGGCTGAGCACGGTCCGCCTGGAGATGCCGACCGGCGCCCACCTGGCCTCGCTGGTGGACCACGCGGTGCGCGAGCCGTCGGAGGTCACGGAGCGGCACGACCTGATGGCGGCGGCCGCCATCCACCGGGAGTCGACCTGACGGTGCCCGGACGGTCCGGACGGTCCGGACGGCCCGGGGGCGCGGGGTCGGGAGCCGGGCAGCCCCAGGGGGCCGTTGACAGGCGGTGACGTACGGACGGAGACTGCGGGCGCGCCCCACCGGGCGTGCCCGGCGGCGTGCCCCGGTGTCCACACCGGCACCGACGCGCCACCGCCCGTACGGATCCGCCCAGGAGAGCCCCCATGAGCATCCGCACCGTCCGCGACGTCTACGTCGTCGACGCCGTCCGCACCCCGATCGGCAAGTTCGGCGGCGCCCTCGCCGGGGTCCGACCGGACGATCTGGCCGCGCACGTCGTGCGCGCGCTGGTGGAGCGTACGCCGGACCTCGACCCGGCCCGCATCGACGACGTCGTCTTCGGCGACGCCAACGGCGCGGGCGAGGACAACCGGGACGTGGCCCGCATGGCGGTGCTGCTGGCCGGGCTGCCGGTGAGCGTCCCCGGGGTCACCGTCAACCGGCTGTGCGGCTCCGGCCTCGAAGCCGTGATCCAGGCCGCCCGCGCCATCGCGCTCGGTGACGCCTCCGTGGCCATCGCGGGCGGTGTCGAGTCGATGAGCCGCGCCCCCTGGGTCGTGCAGAAGCCGGAGCGGGCCTTCCCGGCCGGGCACCAGCAGATGTGGTCCACCACCCTGGGCTGGCGGATGACCAACCCGCGCATGCCCGAGGAGTGGACCGGCTCGCTGGGCGAGGGCGCGGAACTCGTCGCGGACAAGCACGGCATCACCCGCGAGGCGCAGGACGCCTTCGCCCTGGAGAGCCACCGCAAGGCGGCGGCCGCCTGGTCCGCCGGGCTCTACGACAACGAGGTCGTCCCGTACTCCGGCGCGGACCTGGTGCGGGACGAGTGCATCCGGGAGGGTTCCACGCCGGAGGCGCTGGCCCGCCTGAAGCCGGCCTTCCGGACGGACGGCACGGGCACGGTCACGGCCGGCAACGCCTCCCCGCTCAACGACGGCGCGGCCGCGCTGCTGTTGACCGACGAGGCGGGTCTGGCGGCCACCGGCCGGGAGCCGCTCGCCCGGATCAGCGCGTCCGCCGTCACCGGGATCGAGCCCCAGCTCTTCGGCCTGGGCCCGGTGGACGCCGTCCAGCGGGCGCTCGCCAAGTCCGGCCGCGGGCTCGCCGATCTGACCACCTTCGAGCTGAACGAGGCTTTCGCCGCACAGGCGCTGGGCTGCCTGGCGGCCTGGCCGGAGCTCGACCCGGCCGTGGTCAACCCGCGGGGCGGCGCCATCGCGATCGGCCATCCGCTCGGTGCCTCGGGCGCCCGGCTGGCGGGTTCCGTCGCGCACCAGCTGGCGGCGGCGGGCTCCGGCACCGGCATGGCGGCCCTGTGCATCGGGGTCGGGCAGGGCATCGCCCTCGTCCTGGAGCGCTGACCCGGGCCCGGGCCCTCGGAGTGCCGCCCGGGGTGTCCCTCGGGTGGTCGCTCGGGCTGCCCGTCGGGGGTGGCCTGCCATCCGGGCGTCGATCGTTTCCGGTCACCGCTCGGCGTCAACTGCCCAATAACTGAACAGATGTGGAGCCTCCGGTCTGGCACGATGGCGCGTGCTGCCGCCCCCCGCCCCGCCCATCCCCACCCGGAGGCCCCGCGCCATGCCGCTCCTCGATCCGACGCTCTGGCAGGACGGACCCACCCTCACCGGCGGCTCCGCCCCGGTCGTCGAACCCGCCACCGGCCGCACCCTCGCCACCATCGACCTCGCCGCGCCCGCCGATGTGGCGGAGGCCGCCGTACGGGCCCTCGCGGCGCAGCGGGACTGGGCGCGCACCACCCACCCGGAGCGGGCGGCCGTGCTGCGCCGCGCCGGGGACCTGTTCACCGCCCACGCCGACGAGCTGCGGGAATGGCTGGTCCGCGAGTCCGGCTCGATACCCGGCAAGGCCGACTTCGAGCTGCACGTCGCCGCGCAGGAGTGCTACGAGGCCGCCGCGCTGGCCTCCCGCCCCGCGGGGCAGGTGCTGCCGAGCGAGGCGCCCCGGCTGTCCTTCACCCGCCGGGTGCCGGCCGGGGTGGTCGGGGTCGTGGCCCCCTTCAACGCGCCGCTGATCCTGGCGATCCGCTCGGTCGCGCCGGCGCTGGCACTGGGCAACGCGGTGCTGCTCAAGCCGGACCGGCGCACCGCCGTCTGCGGCGGGCTCGCCCTTGCCGCAGTCTTCGCCGCGGCCGGGCTGCCGGGCGGGCTGCTGCAGGTCCTGCCCGGCGGCACCGGGACGGGCGCCGCGGTGGTCGCCGACCCGCGCGTGCGGGTGGTGTCCTTCACCGGATCCACCGCCGCCGGCCGGTCCGTCGGCGAACTGGCGGGCCGTCATCTCAAGCGTGTGCACCTGGAGTTGGGCGGGAACTCGGCCCTCGTCGTGCTCCGCGACGCCGACATCGAGTCCGCCGTGGCCCAGGCCTCCTGGGGCTCCTTCTTCCACCAGGGCCAGATCTGCATGACCGCCGGGCGGCACCTCGTGCACGCCTCGCTCTACGACGAGTACGTCGAGCGGCTCGCCGCGCGCGCCGAGGAACTGGCCGTGGGGGATCCGTACCGCGAGCGGGTCCACCTGGGCCCGCTGATCGACCGCGCCCAGCTGGACCGGGTCCACGCCCTGGTGGAGGCCAGCACCGGGCAGGGGGCCAAGCTCGTGGCCGGTGGCACGCACCGGGACCTGTTCTACCGACCGACCGTGCTGGCCGGCGTCGCCGACGACACCCCCGCCTACACCGAGGAGGTCTTCGGCCCGGTGGCGCCTGTACGGTCCTTCTCGACGGAGGAGGAGGCGGTGGCGCTGGCTTCGGCGGGCCCCTACGGTCTCTCCCTCGGGATCGTGACCCGGGACGCGGCGCGCGGGCTCGACCTGGCCGATCGGATCCCGACCGGGATCGCCCACATCAACGACCAGACGGTCAACGACGAGGCCGTCGCCCCGTTCGGCGGAGTCGGAGCCTCCGGCACCGGTGCCCGCTTCGGCGGCGAGGCGAACCTGGACGCCTTCACGGAACTGCGCTGGACCACGGTCCGCAGCACCCCGGCGGGCCACCCGTTCTAGCCGGCGCCGTTCACGCGCGGAATGCGGAATGCGGAAGGCAGGCTGTTCGTTCAAGGGAGCAGACGGCTCAATCAGGAGGTCTGGACACCGTGGCTACAGTCGAGCTCACCAAGGAAAACTTCGACCAGACGGTCAGCGAGAACCCGTTCGTGCTGATCGACTTCTGGGCGGGCTGGTGCCGGCCGTGCCTGCAGTTCGCCCCGGTCTACGAGCGGGCCTCCGAGGCCCATACCGACCTCGTGTTCGCCAAGGTGGACACCGAGGCGCAGCAGGAGCTGGCCGGGGCCTTCCAGATCACCTCGATCCCGACGCTGATGATCGTCCGGGACCAGGTGGCCATCTTCGCGCAGCCCGGTGCGCTGCCGGAGGCGGCCCTGACGGACCTTATCCAGCAGGCCCGGGCCCTCGACATGGACGAGGTCCGCGCGAAGATCGCCGCGGAGCAGCAGGGCGCGGGCGACGGGGACGCCGGCACGGCGCAGGCCTGACGCCCGCGGATCCGCCGGGCTCACGTGAGCCCGGCGGATCCGCGCCCGCCCCAGGTGCCCGCCCCAGGGGCCTGTGCCCGAGGCGCACAGGGGCCGCGCCGGGATGCGGACCGGGAGGCTCCTGCGCTCCTCGGCGGGGAACGTCCGGTTGCCGATGTCCTTGCACAGGTCGCGCTGCCACACCCGGGGTCGAGCGGCAGGACGCCGCCGGGGCCCGCGGGGTCGGCGGCCTCTCCCTTCTCATGTCCGTGACCCTGCGCGGGCGCTCGCTGCTGCCCGAGCCCGGGGCGGCCCGGTGTGGACCGCCCCCTCCCGAAATGGAAAGTCTTTCTAGAAAAGAATCCAGTAATGAGGTGCTTTAGGCTGAACCCGACGAGGATCGAGGAGATCCGCCGCCGCGAGGAGACCGAGGACGCCTGCCCGATGCCGAAGCAACAACGCGGCGAAGCCACTGTCGAACAGGTCCTGGACGCGGCGCTCCGCATCTACACCTCGTCCGGGGAAGCCGGCCTCACCCTCGGCACCATCACCAGCGCCAGCGGGGTCAGTTCCGGCAGCATCTACCACCACTTCGGCAGCCTCGACGGCGTGGTCGCCGCACTCGCGCTGCGCTCCCTGGACCAGCTCCTGAGGGAACTCGCGCCGGCGCTGATGCAGGCGGCCGACGCCCGCTCCGGCATCCGGGCCGTCGTGCTCGCCTACCTCGACTTCGTACGGGACCGCCCCGACGCGGCCCGCCTCATCCACTCCGTCACCGCGGATCGTCTGGGCATGGCGAACGCACGCCGGATCCGTGATTCCCAGGAGGCCCGGCTGACGCCGATCGCCCGCTGGATCCACGCGCACCAGGAATCGGGCGAACTCGCCGTCCTCTCGGCCCCCTTGATCGAGTCCCTCGCCCTGGGCCCGGTGGTCGCCGTCGTCCGGCGCTGGCTCACCGTGGGCGATGTCGACCTGGAGGAAGCGGCCCGTGAACTGCCCGACCACATCTGGCGGTCGGTCAGCGCCTGACCCGGCCGCCGCGGGACGTCACCACGCCGACGCCGCCCGTCATCTCGCGCATGTCGCCCGGACCACACGTAGAGTGACGGGACATTAGCCCCTGACCGGGATTCTCATGGGTCCTGGTGGACCCTCTGGAACCCTTGGAAGGTGTCTGTGTCGGAAGCGGTGGAGTACGACGTGGTGGTCCTCGGTGGGGGACCGGCCGGTGAGAACATCGTCGACCGGACCCGCGCCGCCGGGCTGAGCACGGCGCTCGTCGAGAGCGAACTGGTGGGCGGAGAGTGTTCGTACTGGGCCTGCGTCCCCAGCAAGGCGCTGCTGCGCCCGGCGCTCGCCCGGGCCGACGCCCGCCGGGTGCCGGGCCTGGCCGGCGCCGTCCAGGGGCCCCTGGACACGGCGGCGGCGCTCGCGCACCGCAACTACTGGACCGGTGACTGGAAGGACCAGGGCCAGATCGACTGGATCGACTCGACCGGAGCCCACGTGTACCGGGGTCACGGCCGGCTCTACGGGGTCCGCAAGGTCGCCGTCACCAGCCCCGAGGGCGAGCACCACATCCTGTCGGCCCGGCACGCGGTGGTCGTCGCCACCGGCACCCGGGCCGTGATCCCGGACCTCCCCGGGATCGCCGGGGCCCGCCCCTGGACCAGCCGTGAGGCGACCTCCGCGCAGGAGGCCCCCGGCCGGCTGCTGATCGTGGGCGGCTCGGTGGTGGCCGTCGAGATGGCCACCGCCTGGCAGGCCCTCGGCTCGCAGGTCACCGTTCTCGCACGCGGCGACGGGCTGCTGCCGCGGATGGAGCCCTTCGCGGGAGAACTGGTCGCCGAGGCGCTGCGCGAGGCCGGGGCCGAGGTCCGTATCGGGGTGTCGGTGGAGGCGGTGGTACGGGACGGCTCGACCGGTCCCGTCAGCGTGGTCCTGGAAGGCGGCGAGACGCTGGAGGGCGACGAGTTGCTGACGGCGACGGGTCGCGCGCCACGGACCGAGGACATCGGACTGGACACCGTCGGGCTGCCCGCCGGTCGGTGGATCGACGTGGACGACACCTGCCGGGTGCCGGGGCACGACTGGCTGTACGCCGTCGGGGACGTCAATCACCGCGCGCTCCTCACCCACCAGGGCAAGTACCAGGCCCGGATCGCGGGCGCCGTGATCGCGGCCCGCGCGGCCGGTACCCCGCTGGACACCGCGCCCTGGGGCGCACACACGCCGACCGCCGACACCCGCGCCGTCCCGCAGGCGGTCTTCACCGATCCGGAGGCCGCCGCCGTGGGTCTGACCCTGGCCGAGGCCGAACGGGCCGGGCACCGGGTGCGCGCGGTCGACTACGACATGTCCAAGGTCTCCGGCGCCGGTCTGTACGCCGACGGCTACAAGGGCCGGGCCCGCATGGTCGTCGACCTCGACCGCGAGGTCCTCCTCGGGGTGACCTTCGTCGGCCCCGGCGCCGCGGAGCTGATCCACGCGGCCACCGTCGCGGTCGTGGGTGAGGTACCGATCCAGCGCCTGTGGCATGCGGTGCCGTCGTTCCCGACCATCAGCGAGGTCTGGCTGCGGCTGCTGGAGACGTACCGGGGGTGAGCACCGGCCCTCGGGGGCCTGGACACGGCCCGGCCGCGCCGCACGGCGCAGCCGGGCCGTTCTGTTGCCCCGTGTCGTCCGGTGACCCGTGTCGTCCGGTGACCCGTGTCGGTCCCCGGATCGGCTTTCCCCGCAATGAAGTTGATCGGCCGTCACGTTCGTGCGGATGGCGTGAAGTAGGCATGCAACCTTGATCGAAATTAGGTTAGCCTTACCTCAATTCTTGCTGACTTCCCGTGCCTGAAAGGTGTCCCAGTGATGCGTGCTGCCTCCCTGCCCCGTACCGCCGCCCGCGCGGCCGTCGCCGCCTCCGCCGCCGTCGCACTCGCCGTCGGCGCGGCCGGTTCCGCCTCGGCCGCCACCTCGACACGTACGGTCACCGACGGCGCGACCACTTTCGACCTCAGCCTCACCGCGCCCTCCTCCGCCGCCGCGACCGGTCAGAACGTCACGGTCACGGGCAGCGGATACAACACCGCCAAGGGCATATACGTGAGCCTCTGCGCCGTCAGCGGCGCACCCGGCGCGAGCAAGCCCACCCCGTGCCTGGGCGGTTCGGACCAGTCGGGCACCACCGGCGCCTCGCACTGGGTCAACAACACCTTCGGCGGGACCCTGGCCAACACCTCCACGTTCGGTACGGGAGGCACCTTCAGCGTGACCATCCACGTGAAGGCCGACCTCGGCGGCGGCCAGATCTGCGGCGAGACCGTCGAATGCGCCGTCGTCACGCGCGCGGACCACTTCAACTCCTCGAACCGCAAGTACGACGTCCACGTCCCGGTGACCTTCAACTAGGCCGTCTGGACCGTCTCTTCCTGCCCTTGCCCCCGACGTCGTCGACGAGGAAGCCATGACACCCCGACACCCCCTCACCCCCGGTCGCGCCGGCGCCGCATCCGCCGCGTTGGCGCTCGTACTGGCCTCGGCCGCCACCGGAAGTCCCGTATCGGCAGCCGGGGGTGAGGGGGCCGACGTACCGCAGGGCACCGTCGCGTACCGGTCGGTGGCGCAGTTCACCACGGCGGGCAAACCCCGTGACCTGCTGCTGCACCCGGACTCGAAGAAGTTGTACGTCGGTTCGGACGATCTGCCCGAGACCGCCGACGTCAACGAGAGCGGGCTGCACGTCCTGGACCCCGCCGACGGCAAGGTGCGCAGCACCGTCGGCCAGGCACCCGGGCCCACCGGCACGCTCGGCCGGCGGGCGGTGCGGCAGCTCCTCGCGCCGCTGCCCGGGGACGGGGCGGTCTTCTCCTATCCGCTGCGCGGCATCGGAACCGCGAAGGACGGCGACGCCGCCGCGGCGGGCGCGTGGGTGCCGGGTGCGGCCGTCACCCACGCCGCCGCCGGGCTCACCCGCTCGACGGTGCTGGTCGCGCAGGGGCCCGTACTGTCGGAGGTCGACATCGCCACGGCGGCCGTGAGGCGCTCCGTCACGCTGGAGGGCGGCGACGGGTTCGCGGTCGACGCGGCGCGCGGCACGGTGTGGTTCACGGACATCGCCCACCGCCGGATGTACCGGATCGACGCTGCCTCCTTCCAGGTCACCGAGACCGTGGAACTCCCGGCCGGGGAGGGGTTCGGCGGGTTCACGGAGGTGGATCCCGAGACCGGCGCGGTGTGGGTCGGGCTGGACTCCTCCGTCGTCGTCCACGACGCGACGGGCAAGCGGCTGGGCACCCTCCGGGGCGCGGGCACCGACATGCCCCGCGCGGCGGCCTTCGACGCCACCACGCACCAGGCGTTCGTCGTGTGGCAGGACGCGGGGGACAGCTCGCAGCCGGGCAGCGACAACGACGGAACGCTCACCGTCCACCGCGCCCGTGACCTCCAGGAGGTCGCGAAGCCGGTCGTACTCCCCGGCCTCCACATGCAGTTGGGCAGCGCGGCGGTCGCCGTCGAGCCCGGTGGGGCGAGCGTCTTCGTATCGGACCCGGTGGCCGGCCGGATCACCCGGCTGGAGCGGGCCACCTCCCCGCAGGTCACCCGTAGCCCGGCGGACCGCTCGGTCGCGGCCGGGACCGAGGTCTCGCTGACGGCGGAGGCCGAGGGGGTTCCCCGACCCACCGTCGTCTGGCAGGTCAGTACGGACGCGGGCCGGACCTGGCAGGCCGTGGCGGGCGCCACCTCGCCGACGTACACCTTCACGGCGGCGCTCTCCGACAGCGGCCGCCGCTACCGGGCGGAGTTCGGCAACGACGCCGGTGTGGGCCGAACCGCCGAGGCCACCCTCACCGTCACCATCCCGGACCCCACCACGGGCGGCAGCGGCCCCTCCACGGCCGGGGGAACCGGAAGCACCGACGGGACGGGCTCCACCGGCTCCGCCGGGAGTACGACGGGCGGTTCCGATGGCGGCTCCGACGGCGCTTCAGGTACCCCCGGCAGCGTCGGCGGCGGTTCGACCGGTGCCATGGTCGGCGGCGGCAACCACACCGCCCCCGGCGGCGGTGCGCTCGCCTCCACCGGAGCTACCGTGGCCACCCTCGCCGGGAGCGCCGTCGCCCTCACGGCGGCCGGCTGGGTACTGCTGCGCCGCACCCGGCCGCGCAGCACCGGCTGAGGGCCGGCGCCAGGCCTACGCGGTCCGCCGGACACATGACACCCGGCTGCGTCGGTGGCTCGACAGCCCTTAGCCTCTGCATGTGAACCCCCGCCGCAGCCGGATCGAGTATCCCCACCCCGCCGAGCTCCCTCCCGCGCACACGTTGCTGGAGACCACGGACTGGGCGTCGCTGGCCACACCGTGCGGGACCGGTGAATCCCTGCCCGCGGCGCTGATGCGTCTCACCGACCCGGACCCGGTGGTCAGGGAGTCCGCCCTCCCGGACGCGCTGGGGGCGGTGACCCACCAGAACAGCATCTACGAGGCGACCGTTCCGGTGGCGCTCTACGTCGCGGCGATCCTCGACCATCCGGCCATCGCGACGGACCGTTCCCGCCACGACGGCGAGACACCCCGGACCGGCCCGACTCTCGTGCGGCTGCTCGACTGGCTCGGCGACACCGCTTATGACGCCGACGACGAGTGCGTCGCCCTCGGCGGCGGCGATCGCGTCGAGGATTTTCTCGATGAATGCCAGGAGATGCGTGCGTTTCGGGACGCACGCCCGGCCATCCTCTCCGCCGTTCGCACCCTTCTCGGTCACGACCGCGCCGATGTACGCCACGCGGCGCTGGTCGCAGCCATCCCCCTCATCGAGCACCCCCACCTCATCGAATACCGCGCCGACCTGGCCGATCACGCCCGGAGCCTGCTGGCCACCAGCACCGACCGGCGCCACCGGGACCGCGTCTTCGACGGGTTGAGGGCCTGGGGGCACGACACCAGCGGCCTGGAGAACGCGTCCGACATCGCGGCCCGCGAGCACTACGCCCGCCTCAGGGCCGCACGAGCGTCGTGGGGAGCCGGCTGGACGGGCGGGGGCTACAGCCAAGACCCGCCGTTCTGACGCACGGTCCGCAGCGGCTTACCGATCACCCGGGGCCCCTGCCTATGATCACCGCCACCGGGGGACGAGGTCTTCGCGTACGACGGGGCGGGTGATGGTTCGGCGTGTTGAATGGGTGTCCACCCCCTCTCTAGACCAGAGACGAAGGAGACACCGCACGTGATCGTGATCGCCCACCTCAGCGACGTCCATCTCGACGGTGACCGGCGCGCGGCCGACCGCACCCGCGCCGTCATGGAGTATCTCGACGGCCTTCCGCACGACTTGGACGCCGTACTCGTGAGCGGGGACATAGCCGACCACGCCGCGGACGCCGAGTACGAGGAGGCCGCGAAGCTGCTGCGCTCGCGCCACCCGCTGGTCGTCTGCCCCGGCAACCACGACGAGCGGGCCGCCTTCCGCCGCGGCCTGCTGGGGGAGGGGTCCCCCTCCACCGAGCCCGTCGACCAGGTGCTGCGCGGCGAGGGCTTCGTACTCGCCGTCTGCGACTCGTCCGTTCCCGGCGAGCACCACGGCTTCCTGGAGGAGTCCACCCTGGCCTGGCTGAACGGCGTACTGACCGACACCCCGCGGGCGATCCCGGTCCTGGTCGCCTTCCATCACCCGCCGGTGCCGCTGCACACCCCGTACGTGGACGAGATCCGCCAGTTCGGGGAGGAGCGGCTCGCCGCCCTCGCCGAGCGCCACCCACACCTGACCGCTTTCCTGTGCGGGCACGCGCACACCGCCGCGGCCACCACCTTCGCCGGCCGGCCGGTGCTGGTCGCGCCCGGGGTCGTCTCCACGCTCCGGCTGCCGTGGGAGCCGCGGACCGGGTCCGACGAGCACGTGCACCTCGACGAGCCGCCGGCCGTCGCCTTCCACGTGATCGGTGACGACGGCCGACTGACGACCCACTACAGGGTGGTCGCCGCCCGCCGATAGGCACGGCCGTCACGGGTCCGCGTGAGCCGGCCCGAGGTGATCAGATACCGCCGCAACGCCGAACAGTCCTCGTGAACGGTGCGCAGCGCCTCGTTCACCTCGGGCTCCGTGTACTCCCGGTCCGCCGTGAAGAGGGTTTCCGTGAGGTGGGCGAGCAACTGCTCGCGCCGGGCGACCTTGCGCGGGATCACGGTGAGACGGCCGCCGGAGAAGAGGTCGGAGACGTCCCGTCGCGGCGGGCGCGGGGCGGCGGACTGCGGCGGCTGAGGCTCGGGGCTGTGAGACATGTCGGCGAGCTTCGCTCGTCCGCGCGGGGGAGGGCAACGCATTTTCCGCGCGGGAGCGAACGGTCCTACCCACGCCAAAAAGTGACGGTCGCTCATCTTACTGAGTGGTAGTCCCGCCAGTACCCTCCCCGTGACCGGTTCCTTGCCCCCACGGAGGAGCACGTATGCGACGTCCCACCGCTCGCCTGAGAACCGCCGTCGCCGCCGGGCTGATCGCCCTCGGCGCCGCCCTGATCTCCCCCCTCGCCCCCGCGGTCGCGGCCACCACCGCCGACGACCCGACACCGCTCCCGATCGCCGATCACTGCGGCGGCCAGTGCTCCGACATCCTGCCGCCCGGCCAGAACGGCAACGCGACACTCGCCCAGATCCTCCTGCACAAGGCCTTCGGCACCATGCCCGCCCACGCCTCCGACCAACTGGCGCGCTACGACTCCCTGGTGGCCGGATATCCCGGACTCACCGACGCCAAGGTCAACGACTTCTTCAACAACGCGGCCTTCGGAGTCCCCGCCGACCAGGTCGAGTCCACCACCAGCCCGCGCCCCGACGTCACCATCACCCGCGACAAGAAGACCGGCGTCCCCCACATCAAGGGCACCACCCGCTACGGCACCTCCTTCGGCGCGGGCTACGCCGCCGCCCAGGACCGCCTCTGGCAGATGGACCTCTTCCGACACGTCGGCCGAGGGGACCTGACCCCCTTCGCCGGCGGCGCCCTCGCCAACCAGGGTCTGGAGCAGCAGTTCTGGCCGCAGGCCCCGTACACCGAGGCCGACCTCCAGGCCCAGGTGGACCGCATCCGCACCACCGAGGGCGAGCGCGGGCGCCTCGCCATGGAGGACGCCCAAGCCTACGTGGACGGCATCAACCTCTACCGCACCCAGTCCAAGAACGGCCGCTACTTCCCCGGCGAGTACGTCCTCACCGGGCACATCGACTCGATCACCAACGCCGGTGAGATCCAACCCTTCAAGATCACCGACCTGATCGCCCTCGCCTCCGTCGTCGGCGGACTCTTCGGTGGCGGCGGCGGAGGCGAGGTCCAGGCCGCGCTGTCCCTGCTGGCCGCCCAGCAGAGGTACGGCCTGGAGGAGGGCACCCGGGTCTGGGAGTCCTTCCGTCAGCGCAACGACCCCGAGGCCGTGCTCACCGTCCACGACGGCACGAGCTTCCCGTACGCCCAGAAGCCCGCGAACCCGCAGGGCACGGCGCTCCCGGACGCCGGATCGGTCGTCGCCGAGCCGCTCGTGTACGACCGCAGCGGCGCGGCGACCGCCCCGGAGGCCGCCGACCCGCCCAAGCCGGTCAAGCAGAGCATGTCCAACGCCCTGCTCGTCTCCGGCGCCCACACCGCGAGCGGTCACCCGGTGGCCGTGTTCGGCCCGCAGACCGGCTACCTCGCCCCCCAACTCCTCATGCTCCAGGAGCTCCAGGGCCCCGGCATCAGCGCCCGCGGCGCCTCCTTCGCGGGCGTCAGCATGTACGTCCAGCTCGGCCGCGGCCAGGACTATGCGTGGAGCGCTACCTCCGCCGGACAGGACATCACCGACACCTTCGCCGTGGAGCTGTGCGAACCGGGCGGGCAGGCCCCCACCAGGTCGAGCGCGCACTACCTCCACCGCGGCATCTGCACGCCCATGGAGAAGCTGGAGCGCACCAACACCTGGAAGAAGTCCGTCGCCGACCCGACACCCGACGGCTCCTACCGCATGCAGGTGTGGCGCACGCACTACGGCATCGTCACCCACCGGGCCACCGTCGCCGGCAAGCCCGTCGCGTACGCGGCGCTGCGCTCCACCTACCGCCACGAGGCCGACTCGATCATCGGCTTCCAAATGCTCAACGACCCCTCCTACGTCAAGGACGCCCGCACCTTCCAGCAGGCCGCCGAGCACATCGGCTACGCCTTCAACTGGTTCTACGCCGACTCGCGCGAAGCGGCGTACTACAACAGCGGGTCGAACCCGGTCCGGGCGCCCGGAGTCGACGCCTCCCTGCCCGTGCACGCCCGGCAGCAGTACGAGTGGCGGGGCTTCGACCCGGCCGCCAACACCGCCGCCTACACCCCGCCCGCCGAGCACCCGCAGTCCATCGGGCAGGACTACTACATCAGTTGGAACAACAAGCAGGCCAAGGACTACGGGGCGGCCGGCTTCGGGATGGGCGCCGTGCACCGCGGCGACCTCCTCGACCGCCGCGTCAAAGCGCTGGTGGCGGCGGGCGGGGTGACCCGGGCCGAGCTGACCCGGGCCATGGCCGAGGCCGCGGTCACCGACCTGCGCGCCGAGAACCTGCTGCCCGAGCTGCTCGCCGTCCTGCGCAGCGCCCCCGTCACCGATCCGGCGGTGAGCGCCGCGATCGACAAGCTGGCCGCGTGGCAGGCGAGCGGTGCCCAGCGCAAGGAGACCGCCCGGGGTTCGAGGACGTACGCGCACGCGGACGCCGTCCGGATCATGGACGCCTGGTGGCCGCTACTGATCGAGGCGGAGTTCAGGCCCGGCCTCGGGGCCCCGCTCTACGACGCCCTGCGCGCCTCCCTGACGGTGGACGAGGCACCCAACGCGGGCCACGGGCCCACCGGTTCGCACGCGGGGTCGGCCTTCCAGTACGGCTGGTGGAGCTACGCCGACGAAGACCTGCGCATGGTGCTGGGACGGCCGGTCCTCGATCCGCCGTCCCAGGTCCACTGCGGGGGCGGCTCGCTCCCCGCGTGCCGGGAGGTCGTGGCCGCGACGCTGAAGCAGGCGGCCGCCGCCACCCCCGCGGCCGTGTACCCGGCCGACGGGACCTGCGCGGCCGGAAACCAGTGGTGTGCCGACTCGATCGTCCAGCGTCCGGTCGGCGGCCTCGCCCACCCGCAGATCAACTGGCAGAACCGGCCCACCTACCAGCAGGTGACGGAGTTCCCCTCGCACCGCTGAACGCGCGAGGTGCATGAGGTGCGCGACGGCCCGTCCGCCCCCGGAACGCTCCGGGAACGGAGGGGCCGGGGGTCGATCGGGCCCGGGGTCGATCGGGTGGGTCAGGGACCGACGGTGATCTGCTGCCCCGGGTCGGTCGTGTCGGTCACCTTGTAGACCGCGTTGAAGAGGGACGTGGTCGCGCTCGTCGGGCAGCCGAACCCGCCGGTGACCGTGACCGGTACGGGGACGTTCGTGAAGGTCAGGGTCGACGGAGTCCCGTTCGCCCAGGTACCGCCGGCGTTCGCCGGAGCGGTGGGGGCGGCGGTGACCGTACAGGAGGCGAGCCCGCTCGTCTGGACCACCAGACCGCCGACCGGCAGGCCCATGGTGGCGGTGACCGGGGCGCCGTTCTGCATCGACACCGACCAGGCGCCGCTGGTGGTGACCGTGGGCGTCACTCCCCACATGCTGGACGTGCACGAGCTGTACGTGGGCGCCGAGATCGGCGAGGACACCGGCCCGGCCGGGTTGCTGTTGCCGGGCGCTCCCGGCACGCTGCCGGTGGCGACGGAGACCGTACAGGTGATGGTGACCGAACCGGCCTTGAAGGTGGCCTTCCCGCTGAGGGTGGCCTGGAACGCGTGCCCGGCCGGGGTGACGGTGGTCGACCCGGCCTGCGGTAAGGGGGCGGCGGAGGCGGTGACCGAGGCGAGCGTGATGGCTCCGGCGACTGCCGTCCCGAGGGCGAGCGCGGTGCGCGTACGGCTCATGGCTGTGCTCCTTGGGGATCGTGGTGCGGGGTGGGGGGAGGGGGTGCGGCCACGGCGGACTCCGCCTTCCCGGCACCGCGGGCGGCGTACGGCTGCCAGGCGAACATCAGGCCGCCGCCGAGGATGCCGAGGAGCGTGCCGATCAGGAACCCGCCGAGGTTCGACAGGACCAGAGCGGCGGTGGCGATCAGGGTGGTGAGGACACCCGCGAGGGAACGCTGTGGGGGAGCGAACCAGGCGGTGAGCCCGAGCACGATCATCACGATGCCCATCAGGACGGACGGGATCCCCGCCACCCCCTGCTGGAGCATGATCTTCAGCGGTGCCAGCGGCAGGACACAGATCCATGACCCGGCCAGGATCGCGAACAGCCCGCCCCAGAAAGGTCTGCTGCGCCGCCACCGCTGCCAGCGCCGCCGTAGGTTCAGAAGCATTCCTTCTTGCCCTTGCTGATGTTCATGCTGAGCCCGGAGAGCTTGAAGGTGCCGGCGTTCGTCGCCCACGCCGTCTGCTGGAGGCCGGTGATGCTGACCGTGTCGGCCTGTTGGGCGAAGAGGTCCTGCATCCCCTGGGCCTCGGCCGGACCCTTGTCGAGGGTGGACGCGTCGCGCCCGATCTCGATGTTGCTGAAGACGGCGTCGCCCGAGAGCTGGGTGGCGTCGACGAAGAGGTTGCTCGCCTCGACCGGGGACTTGTCCCCGGCGGTGAGGTTGAGCGAGATGTCCCCGATCACCGGGAGCGAGGTGACCACGGACTGGCAGAGGCTGTGGAGCTTGGCCTCCCGGATGGCGGTGACGGCCACCGGGATGAGTTCCTGGCGGGCGTTGACGTCCACGCTGCCGTACTGGGCGAAGCCCTCGCCCTCCAGGCTGCTCGCCGACACCTTGAACTGCTGTCCCGACACGGCGAACGAGGCGGCGAGCACGCCCTGGGCGAGGGCGATGCCGAGGCCGGCGGTCACGGCGACGGCGGGGACGGTCAGGACGGCGAACCGGCGCCAGCGGACGCGGCCGGAAGCATCGTCGGACGGGTCGGATAAATGGGGAGAACCGGTCATGAGAACGTCCCTTATTTCGGCTGTGCACCGTTGTTACCGACGAGTTGAATGTAAGAGTGCCAATGGGGGTTGGCAAGGTTGTGCGAGTGCACCCTTTGAGCCGACTCCTACTGCTCCGTACGCAGGAGTTCGGCGACCTCCGCATCCACCCGCCGGGCCATCGCCCGCGCGAACTCCGAGGTCAGCACCTCGCCGGCGACGGGCCGCAGGGCAGTCACCGCGGCCGTGATGTGTTGAAGTTGCGTGGCCGAAAGCCGTTCCAGGCCCTCCAGGCCTTCCGGGCCCGCCGCGTCGATCACGTAGCGCCGGAACAGCCCCACGAACCGGTCCGCGACCGCCGCGGCCTGCACCTGTACGAACTCCCCGGCATCCAGGATCTCCGCGAGCGGCACGCCCTGCCGCACCAGCGTCAGCGTGGCCTCCAGCAACCGGCGGTTCGGGTAGGTGACCAGGTCCCCGTCGATCGTCACGTAGCCGAGCTCGGCCGCCCGCCGGGTGTCCTCGGCGGTCGCGGTCGGGCCGAACAGCTCCCGCAACTCGCGCCGGGACAGCGTCACCGGCTCCTCCTGGAGCCAGTCGCGGGTCATCTCCCGTTCCAGGCCCAGCAGTTGGGCCAGGCCGCCACCTTCCTCCCACGCCTGGAGCAGCTCGGCGATGCCGTTGACCGTGTAGCCGCGGCCCAGCAGGTCGCTGATCAGGCGCAGCCGGGTCAGGTGGTCGTCGGAGTACCAGGCGATCCGGCCCTCACGGCGCGGCGGGGGCAGCAGCCCGCGCTCCTGGTAGTAGCGCAGGTTGCGCACCTTGACGCCGGCAGCCCGGGCCACGTCCTCGCGGCGGTAGCGCCCGCCACCGCCGCCCGTGCCACCGTCGCCCGTGCCGCGGTCGCCCGTGCCGCCGCTTCCGCCGCCGTTCCCGTTCTCCACCTGGCTGCTCACGCGCCAGAGTGTAGGACGTACCGGCAGGTCACATGGCCCGCGGACGATCCTGCTTGACCGCGCGCAGGACCACGAACTTCGGCTCGCTCGCGACGACTTCGCTGTTGCCGAAGAGCCGGCGCAGGTGGGTGTGGTAGCCCATGTGCCGGTTGGCGACGATCCACAGTTCGCCGCCCGGGCGCAGCACCTTGCGCGACTGCGCGAACATCCGCAGCGCCGTCGCGTCCGTCGTGGCCTGGTGGGAGTGGAAGGGCGGGTTGCTCAGCACCAGGTCGACGGAGCCGGGGGAGAGCATCGCGACACCGTCGCCGACGTGGAACTCGGCGGTGCGCCGGCCCTCGCGGATGTTCGCCCGGTAGGTCTCCCGCGCCGAGGCGACCGCCTGGTAGGACTCGTCGGTGAACACGACCTCCGCGTCCGGGTCGTGGGCCTGGACGGCCGTGCCGACGACGCCGTTGCCGCAGCCCAGGTCCACGACCCGGGCACCGTCGGTGTTGGTCGGCAGGTTCTGCAGGAAGAAGCGGGTGCCGACGTCGAGCCGGTCGGCGCAGAAGATCCCGGCGTGGTTGACGACGGACAGGCCGGAGGCGGATCCGGCGTCCTCGTCCACCGTGTACGTCAGCGGCCACGGTCCGGCGGAGGTGGGGCGGGTCGCCCCGGGGGTGCCCGGCGTGCAGAAGATCAGCCGCGCCTTCTTCTCCGCGAGCGAGGTCTTCGTCGGGCCGAGGATCTTCTCGAAGAGGCGCAGCGTGGAGGTGTGGATCTCCTTGACCATGCCGGTGCCGACGACGACGGTGCCCGCGTGGACGTGCGGCGCCAGCCGGTACAGCTGGTCCTCCAGCAGCGCCAGGCTCTTGGGCACGCGCACCAGCAGGACGTCGATCCGCTCGGGCGGCGGGTCCTGGCTGGTCAGCAGGGTCACCGTCGACTTGGCCGTCCCGATGCCGGCCCGGTCCAGGTTCGCGGCGGTGGCGGCGCGGGTCAGGGCGGAGTCGGTGATCTGCGTCGGGCGGTGCGTGGCGAGCGCCGTCGTCAGCGTCCCCCAGCGGTCCCCGAGCACGGTGATCCGGCCGGCGGCGCCGGCCAGGTCCACCGGTCCCCGCTCACCGGTACCGGAGTCGAGGTGGCGCAGCAGGTACTCGTCCGCGGCGTCCCAGGCACGGAGCCGGTCGCGCGGGTCCTCGGGGAAGCGGGTGAGCTCGTAGGAGCCGAAGGGTGTGGTGAGGCGGTTCATATGGGCCCCAGGCTATCCGAGCCGGAGGCCCGACCCCGCATGCGCGGGGCCGAGCGGCGCGCTACTCGGGGAACTCGCCCGCCATGGCGGCCGCCATCCGCAGGTACGGACGAGCCTCGGTGGCCCGGCCCAGCCGCTCCAGGGTGCGACCGAGCATCAGCTGTGCGTAGTCCTCGACCGGCCAGCGCTCCAGGATGGCGCGCAGCTCGCGCTCGGCGCGGGAGAGCTGGGCGGAGTGGTAGTAGGCGCGGGCCAGCAGCAGCCGGGGCGCCAGTTGCTCGTGGGCCTCGCCCGCCAGCGTCTCCAGGATGCGGGCGGCCGTCGCGTACTCCTTCGCGTCGAAGAAGAGCTGGGCGCGCGCCCAGCGCTCGGCTGCCGTCCCGTGCTCGAAGTACGTCGTCGGCGCGTTCATCGCGTCCCTTCCGCCGTTCAGGTGGTCTGTCCGCTGCCTCCAACACGCCTTGGTCGTGGAACATTCCGCTCTCCGTCGCCACCTCCCCGGGGCTAGGTTGTCCACATGAGCAATCTCGATCGCCAGCCCGCTCTATCCGCCTGCGGCGGCCGCGGCTTCGTCGTGGCCGAACCGGTGCGCGAGCTCCTCAGCCCGCGCACGGTCAAGCTCGGGGAGTCCACCGAGGTCCGCCGACTCCTGCCGAACCTGGGGCGCCGCATGGTGGGCGCCTGGTGCTTCGTGGACCACTACGGCCCGGACGACATCGCCGACGAGCCCGGCATGCAGGTCGCACCGCACCCGCACTCCGGGCTCCAGACGGTGAGCTGGCTGCACGAGGGAGAGGTGCTGCACCGCGACAGCGTGGGCAGCCTGGAGACGATCCGCCCCCGGGAACTGGGCCTGATGACCTCCGGCCGCGGCATCAGCCACTCGGAGGAGAGCCCGCGCCCGCACGCCCGCTTCCTGCACGGCGCCCAACTGTGGGTGGCCCTGCCGGACGCCCACCGCGACGTGGAACCGCACTTCCAGCACCACGCCGACCTCCCGACGGTCACGGCCCCGGGTCTGACGGCGACGGTCATCCTGGGCACCCTGGACACGGCAACCTCGCCGGGCACGGCGTACAGCCCGATCGTGGGCGCGGACCTGACCCTGGCGGCGGGCACGGAATCCCGCCTCCCGCTGGACCCGGACTTCGAGTACGCGGTCCTGTCGATGTCGGGTGAGACCCACGTGGACGGCGTCCCGGTCCTCCCGGGCTCGATGCTTTACCTCGGCTGCGGCCGCACGGAACTCCCCCTGCGGGCAGCCTCGGACGCGAGCCTGATGCTCCTGGGCGGCGAGCCGTTCGAAGAGGAGATCGTGATGTTCTGGAACTGGATCGGACGGTCACACCATGATATCGCGCAGGCCCGCGAAGACTGGATGAACGGGACGCGATTCGGTGAGGTGAAGGGCTACGACGGCCCTCCGATTCCGTCCCCCGAACTGCCGCCTACTCACCTGAAGCCCAGAGGAAGAGTGCGTTGACCTGCCAATTCATTCCGCCCCCGGCCGGGCGCAGCGCGCGCGGCACCCTTTCCGCTTCTTGTTGCCGAAGGGGGGGCGTCGGACATTGTCCGACGGCCTTCGGGGTGAGCCATCGAGTCTCAGGTGTTGCAGGCTGTAATCAGCTCTGGTTGGGCGAATGCTGACCTTTTGCTGACTTTACTGACGAGTAGTTAGATCGACCCTCGGACACTGGAGCCCGCGCGCTGCGCTATGACTTGCGGGTCAAGGGGTCCAGGCGAACGGACGGACGACGGCGCCGACTGCTTCCGTTCGGGACCCCTTCAGGCCTCTACGCAAGCCGATCTCAGGATTCGGATTCATCGACCTGCCCAGAAGGAGCGGGCTCGAATCCGTGCCGGGTTGAGCCGCGTACTGCTTCGGAGTGCTGGTCGGCCTGGGGCGGCGGTGCATCCGTTCCCGCTCGTGCGGCGTGGTGTCAGGCCATCCGCTCACGCATCGCGTGCGCACCAGAGGAGAACGAGGTGGCCGCCGGGCCCTCTCATGCGGTGGGGTGGGTGGCGGTCGGGGGCGTTCAGTTCCTGAGACTCTTCAGGGCCGACGTCCCGCCGAAGACTCGGTCCAGGGCCCGGTCCGGCAGCAGCCTCGACAGGACCCGGCTGCCGGTGGCGTCGCGGCCGACGGTGTACCGGGTCCTCGGCCGCTCGGCGACCAGCGCGCGGAACACCACCCGGGCGACGTCGTCGACGGTCGTGCTGCTACTGCGGGCCGAGGTCTCGTTCGCCTCCATGAAGCCGAGGAACGAGTCGCGGTAGAGCTCACGGACCGGCTCGGGTGCGCCCTCCAGAGCCCGGTTGCCCGTGTCGGACATCTTGGACCAGAGGGGGGTCAGGACAGCGCCCGGCTGGATCACCACGACGGGGATGCGCTGTGGAGCGAGTTCGCGGCGCAGTGCGTCGCTGAGGGCCTCCTTGGCGAACTGAGAGGCGGCGTAGGCGCCGAGGTAGGGAAGGGCGACGTTCCCGAGGCCGGAGGACACGTTGACGATCCGCCCGGTACCGGCACGCAGCAGCGGCAGGAAGCCCTGGACCATCTGCACCTGGCCGATCACGTTGATGTCGAGCTGCCTGCGCATCTGCTCCATGGGCACGCACTCCAGCGGAGCCGTGACCGCGATGCCCGCGTTGTTGACCAGCCCCCACAGTCCGGCGCCGCCGAGCAGCCCGGTCACCTCGTCCACGGCCGCCCGGACCGACTTCTCGTCCGTCACGTCGACGATCACCGGCGTCAGCCGGCCGGCTGCCGCCGCGCGCAGCCGTTCCCCGTCCTCGGGGCGGCGGACCCCGGCGAGGGTGTGGAAGCCGACCCGGGACATGTGGAGCGCGCAGGCTTCCCCCAGGCCGGAGGAGGCCCCGGTGATCAGTACGGCCCGGCCTGCGGGCGACGTCGGACCCGACGATTTCGACACGTGTTCACTCCGGTTGATGGCATGGAGGCGGGCGGGGTCGTGCTCCGCGGGCCGGACGGCAGGGCGTTCCGCCCCCTTGCCGTCGTGGCATCGGTGGCACGGTCGGCGGCTTCGGCTTCTCGGAGCCGACGGCGTCCGGCGACAGTGCGCGGCGCCCCGCTTCCGTGGGCGGGACTTCAGTATGTGCGTCGGTCCGTGCCGAACGCACTCCTACGGGTGGCCCGGCTGGGCCGAAGGAGTGGAAGGGGGGGATGGGCACTTTTGTGCGGGATGTCCCTCGCGCAAGGGTGCTCGCGTACATCCCCCCTTTCTCCCCAAGGAGGACACGTGACCGCCGCAGTACAGGACATCATCACCACCAAGCTCGAGCGCACCTTCGACACCATGGACGCCAACAACGACGGCTACCTGGACTGGTCGGACTACCAGAAGCTCGCCGACCGCTACATCCAGGCGTACAAGCTCGACAAGAACGACCGCCGATCCAGGGCTCTGCAGACCTTCTGCCAGATCTACTGGCTGGAGCTGCTGCGCCACGCGGGCGTGGACGGCGACCGGCTGACGAAGGACCAGTTCGTCATCGCCAACCGCCTCGCCGTCGTCGACACCAGCCGCCTCAACGTCACCGAGGGCGGCGGCCACGCCATCTTCGACGTCATCGACGTCGACGGCGACAACGAGATCAGCAAGGACGAGTTCAAGCGCTTCCTGCGGGACGTGTGGAAGAGCGAAGCCCCTGACGCGATGGACATGTTCACGAAGCTGGACACCGACGGTGACGGCGCGATCTCGCGCCACGAGTTCATCCGCGCCGTCCGTGAGCACTTCCTGTCGAACGACCCGGAGGCGCCGGGCAGCCTGTTCTTCGGGCGCGTCTGAGTGGATCCGGTCGGCCCGTACGGGCTGACGGCGTGAACACGCTCACCGCACCCACTCCGCCGGGCACGGCCTCGCGCCCCCTCCGGGGGGTGACGGACGTGCCCGGCGGCCGCGTGTGCCGGGAGCGCGCCCCCGCCGACCGACGGCGTTCCCCCACAGATCCGTCCGCCGCTCCGCCGTCGTCCGTTCCGCCGGACAGGTGAGATCCGTGTCCCCCAAACGGTGAAACCGCAGCTCGTTCGCCCCGTTCGGGCCGGCGCGCTTGGCACCATCGACACGCTCCCGGAGGCCCGGTCGCACAGGCCGACCGGGCCCCTTCTTCGCCACAGCGCGTGGCTCGACCAACCGTGAAAGGCTCCCTCATGCTGACGCAGAACCGCCATACGTCCGGCGACGTGGGGACCTTCTACGACCGTCACACGGACGTGTACGACCACGCCCTCGGCGGCAACATCCACGTCGGCTACTGGGAGGACGACGCGGACGACAGCTCCATGCGGGAGGCGACCGACCGGTTGACGGACCTCGTCACCGAACGCCTCGCTCCGACCGAGCGGCACCACCTGCTCGACGTGGGCTGCGGCCACGGCAGCACCGCGGCGCGCATCGTCGCCCGTCACGCCGTGGAGATCACCGGCATCAGCGTCAGCGACTACCAGGTGGACCTGGCCAACAGCCGTCCCCTGTCCCCGGACCTCCCCGGGCGAGCCACGTTCCGGCTGGCCGACGCCATGGAGAACCCCTTCGAAGACAAGACCTTCGACGGCGCGTACGCCATCGAGTCCCTGATGCACATGAAGGACAAGAAGGCGGCCCTCGGGCACATCGCGCGGGTCCTGCGCCCCGGCGGCCGGCTGGTCATCGCCGAGCACAGCCTCGCGGGCGAGCTCACCGGGCCGGACGCGGCCCGCATGGCCGACGCGTACGCGTACTTCAAGTTCTCGCTGACCACTGACATGTACGGCGAGCTGCTGCGCGAGGCCGGTCTTGAGGTGGTGGACCACACCGATATCACCGAGAACGTCCGGCGTTGCTACGGCAGCATGATCAGCGGCTGGCGGAACGCAGCGGACAACTCCAGCGGCGAGACGTCGCGCGAATGGGCGGCGGCGGCCGACCTGGGCCACTGGTTCTTCTTCGAGGTCGCGGAGCTCCGCTACGGGCTGTTGACCGCGGTCCGCCCCTGAGAACCGGTCTACCGCCGTCCATCGCCGGACACCGAGCACCGCCGTTCGTCGCCGAGACTCCTACCGCCGCCGAGGTCGTCCGCCATGCCCTCCCCGCCCTCCCGCGACCGCTGCCCCTACCGCCTGGACGGCAGCGCCGCGGACATCCACGGCGAAGCCGGGGCGCTGCGCGCGCTGGGTCCGGCCGCCCGGGTCGAACTGCCCGGCGGCGTAACGGCCTGGTCGGTGACCGACCCGGGACTCGTCCGGCGATTACTGGTCCACCCCCGGGTCTCCAAGGACGCCCACCAGCAC
Source organism: Streptomyces sp. BF23-19 (assembly GCF_041106355.1). NCBI lineage: Bacteria > Bacillati > Actinomycetota > Actinomycetes > Kitasatosporales > Streptomycetaceae > Streptomyces > Streptomyces sp. BF23-19. Next base: position 29,989 of record NZ_JBGBPT010000019.1, read on the forward strand.
TGGCCCGCTTTCGTCGACGGCGCCCTCCCCGCCGACTGGCCCCTGCGGATCTGGGTCGACATCCGCACCGTCCAGACCGCGTACGGGCCCGACCACACCCGGTTGCGCCACCCTCTGGTGCCGGCGTTCGGCGCCCGCCGCGTGCGGGCGCTCGCCCCGTGGATCGAGGAGACCACCGCCGTACTCCTCGACGACCTCGCACGGGAGGCGGCCCTCGCTCCCGACGGGGTCGTGGACCTGCGGAAGTGGTTCGCCACGCAGTTGCCGTGGCGGACGGTCACCACGCTGGTCGGACTGCCGGAATCCATGCACGACGGTTTCCAGGCCGTCAACGACATGGTTTTCACCACCGACCTGAGCGCGGAGCAGGCGAGTGACACCGAGGCGGAGGCCGCGCGGCTCCTCGCGAAGCTGATCGTGCTCAAGTCCGAACGGCCCGGCGACGACATCGCCACCGCACTGGTCGACGCGCACCGCGAGGGCCTGCTCGACGAGCGGGAGGTGGGCGACAACATCTGGATGGTGCTCGGCGCCGGTTACGGGACCACGGCGAACCTGCTCGACCACGCCGTGGTCAACCTGCTCACCCACCCGGAACAGCTGGCCCTGGCCGTGTCGGGCCGGGTCGGCTGGGACCGGGTCGTGGAGGAGACGCTGCGCCACCAAGCCCCGGTGGCAAGCTTCATGATGCGCTTCCCCACCGAGGACCTCCACGACGAACCGACGGGGCTGACGTTCGAGCGGGGCGACGCCCTCGTCATCAACTACGCTGCCGTCGGCCGCGATCCCGGAGTCCACGGCCAAGGGGCCGACCTCTTCGACGTCACCCGCCCCAATGTCCGCGATCACCTGGCCTTCAGCCACGGCCCCACCTACTGCCTGGGCGCCGAACTCGCCCGCCTGGAAGGCCGCATCGCACTGTCCGCGCTCTTCTCCCGGTTCCCCGGCCTCGGACTGGCCGTCGGTTCCGACCGCCTTGCCCCGTTGCCCTCCCTCATCTTCAACGGCCACCGGGAGATCCCGGTACGGCTCGAAGGAAACCTCCACAGTTGAGCACTCACCACGGATCACCACACCCGTTGACGTCGTACCAGCGAGACATCTGGTCCGCAGGATCCCGAACGCCGGAATCACCGCAGTTCAACTGCGTGCTCCACGAACGCCTGCACGGCGGCGTCGACCACCGCAGGCTCGCCGCCTGCGCGGAACGCGTGCTGCACCGGCACGAGACGTTCCGGTTGCGGTTCGCAGACAGCGTCGGCGTCCCCTTCCAGCGTGTGGCACCGGAGGCGGTCCGGGTCGCCGTGGTCGACCTCTCGGACGCGCCCGAACCGGACACCGCCCGCGCCGACTGGATGCGGGCGTCGATGGGGCGCGCCCTGCCCATGGACGGCGGCCCCCTGACCGAGGCCACGGTCCTCCTGGAGGGCGCGGACGTCACGCACCTGCACGTCAAGGCGCACCACATCGTCGCCGACGGCTGGACCCTCGACCGGCTGGGCCACGAGATCCTCCGGGAGTACGCCGATGCTCCGCAGGTCGGCGGCGCCCCGGAGGGCGACCGGCGGGAGAGCGACGGGGAAGCCCCTTCCTACCTGGCGTTCGTCGAGGAGGACGCCGCCTACCTCGCGGGGCCCGACGGCGACCGCGACCGCGCCTTCCACCGGGGGTACCTCGCGGGCGTGACACCCGCGCTGTTCACCCGTACGACGGGCGACGGCCCGCGCGAGCGGGGGCGCCACTCGTTCGTCGTCGACGGCGCCCTCGTCGATCGCATCCGCGCCGTGGGCCACTGGCCTTCCACCTACGTCGCGGCCATGCTCGGCGTGTGGCTGACGCGCCTGCACCGCAGCGGGGAAGTGGTGCTGGGCGTCCCCTTCCTCAACCGCCCGACGAAGCGGCACAGGGACGTCCTCGGCCAGTTCGCCAACACCCTTCCGCTGCGGATCACGGCCTCCGGTGGGCTGACCGTCCGGGAACTCCTCGCCGAAGTCCAGGACACGACCCGTCGGCTCCGGCGCCACGAACGGCTTCCGCTCGGCGAGGTCCTGCGCGAGACGTCTTCGACGGCCGGGGACCCGCGGCAGCTCTTCGACGTGACGCTCTCCTCGGTGAACTGGTCCCGGCCTGACGTCCCGGGGATCGTCCGACGCAGCGCCCTGATGGCTCCCTCGCACGACCAGGCCGCGCTGGGCGTCCTGGTCTCCGCCTTCGACGACACCGCCGACATCCGCGTCGACCTGGACTACGCCCGAGACGTCTTCGACGAGGACCTCCCCGTCACCGCCGTGGCCGGCCAGCTCAGGACACTCTTGGAGCACGGTGTGGAGCTACTGGACCGGCCGCTCCGCGATGTCTCCATGCTGACGCCGGAAGAGCACCGGGACCTCACCGCCGGACGCGCGCACGGTCCCCGGGTCCCTTACGCGGACCGGGCGACCGTGCACGGGCTGTTCGAGGCCCGGGCAGCCGCCCAGCCGGAACGGACCGCCGTGGTCACGGCGTCCGGCGGGACGCTGAGCTACGCCGAGCTCGACGAGCGGGCCAACCGCATCGCCCGCGCCCTGCGGGCGGACGGCGTCGGCCCGGACGACCGCGTCGCGGTGATGATGAAGCGGGGACCGCGGCTGCCGGTCGCGCTGCTCGGCATCCTGAAGGCCGGCGGCGCCTACGTACCCGTGGACCCCGACCATCCGGCTGAGCGGGTGGACTTCCTGCTGCGCGACAGCCGCGCCAAGCTGGTGATCGTCGACGGCGCGCCCACCGTCCTCCCCTCAGAAGTGCCGGCCCGGCGGATCGACGACCTGATGACCGGCAACGGGGCTCCGGTCGAGCAGGTCGCCACCTCCCGGAACCTCGCCTACGTCATCTACACCTCCGGCTCCACCGGGCACCCCAAGGGCGTCATGGTCGAACATCACAGCGTGGTCAACCGCCTCGCGTGGATGCAGCGCCGCTACCCGCTCGGAGAAGGGGACGTGCTCCTGCAGAAGACGCCGGCCTCCTTCGACGTCTCCGTGTGGGAGCTGTTCTGGTGGGCCGTCGAGGGCGCGACCGTGGCCCTGCTTCCGCCCGGCGGGCAGCGAGACCCGCGCGAGGTACTCCGGGCGGTCCGCGAGCACCGGGTCACCGCCGTGCACTTCGTCCCCTCGATGCTCGGCCCGTTCCTCGACCTGCTGGAGGAGTCAGGGGAGGCACGGCGGGGCATCGCGTCCCTGCGGTACGTCCACTGCAGCGGCGAGGCCCTGCCCCGGGAGCAGGTCGAACGGTTCAACCGCCTCGCCGACCGGTGCCGCCGCGAGAGCGGCACCGAGCGGCCGGCGCAGCTCGTGAACCTGTACGGCCCGACCGAGGCGACGGTCGACGTCTCGTCGTACGACTGCCCGACCGACCCCACCCTCGCCGTCGCACGGGTCCCGATCGGCCGGCCGATCGACAACACCAGGCTGTACGTGCTGGGCGCCGACGACCTGCCGCAACCCGTCGGCGTCGCCGGCGAGCTGTGCATCGGCGGAGTCGGCGTCGCCCGGGGCTACCTCGACCGCCCGGAGCTGACCGCCGAGAAGTTCGGCGACGACCCGTTCATGCCGGGCGGCCGCCTCTACCGCAGCGGGGACCTGGCCCGGTGGCTCGCGGACGGCACCCTGGAGTACCTCGGGCGGATCGACGACCAGGTCAAGGTCCGAGGGCAGCGCGTCGAGCCCGGCGAGGTGGCGGCCGCCCTGCGCGCGGTCCCCGGGGTACGCGACGCCGTCGTGGTGGGCCGTGCCACCGCCGACCGGGGAACCGTCCTGGCCGGCTACTACGTCGCCGAGACCGCGACCGACATCGATGCGGCGCTGCTGCGCGAGCGGCTCGGACGCACGCTGCCGGCGTTCATGGTCCCGGCGTCCTTCACCCGGATCGACGTGATCCCGCTGTCCCCCAACGGCAAGGCCGACCGCCGCGCGCTGCCCCCGCCGGACGACACCGCCGGGACCGCCGGAGCCTCCGGGGGCGGGCAGCCGCGCGACCGCACCGAAGCGGTTCTCGCCGAGGTCTGGGCCCGCGTCCTGGGCCACGACATGGTGGGGGTGCATGACGACTACTTCGCCCTCGGCGGCGACTCGATCACCATGCTCAGGGTCCGCGCCGAAGCGGAGGCCCGAGGACTGCGCCTCTCGCTCACCGACATCTTGCGGAACCCGACGGTGGCGGGCCTCGCCCCGTACGCCGAGGAATGCGACGCGTCCGGCGCCGAGACCGGCCCGGCCCCGTTCGCCCTCGTGGCCGACGTGGACCGGGCCCGGCTCCGGGACGCCGAGGACGCCCACCCGCTGACCCGGCTCCAGCTCGGCCTGCTGTACCACAGCCGACGGCACGAGTCCTCGGCCAGGTACCTGGACGTCTTTCGGTACACCCTGGAGATGCCGTGGGACGAGGAGGAGTTCCGCCGAGCCTTCGACCAGCTGACGGCCCGGCACGCGGCGCTTCGGTCGGCGTTCGACCTGAACGGCGCCGAACCGCTGCAGGTCGTCCTGCCCCGGGTGCACGGTGGCTTGGAGATCGCCGACCTGCGTCCGCTGGACGACGCGGCGGCCGAGGCCGAGGTGGCCGCGCACGTCGAGGAACGCCGCCGCCATCCGTACACCTTCGACCGGCCGCCGCTGTACCTGTTCCGCGCCCACGTACGGGCCACCGCCGTCGACCTCGTCCTCAGCTTCCACCACGCGCTCCTCGACGGCGGCAGCGTCGCCACCCTGCTCCAGGAGCTGCTCCAGGACTACGCGCACGGCCTCGGCCTGGACACCGGCCCCGTGGAAGGAGCGGCACCCCCCTCACCGGCGGCCCACGTGCGGCTGGAGCGGGCAGCCCTGCGTTCGGCGGAGTCCCGGCGGTACTGGCGCGAGAAGCTGGCCGGCTGCGAGCCCCTGCCGGTCGAGTCGTTCTCTCCCCACCTGCCCGGCACCGGACACCGACCGGCCTCCCGGCGGGTCGACCTGCCCGCCGCCCTCGTCGAGCAGGCGCGGAGCCTCGCGGCCGAACACGCCCTGCCCGTCAAGTCCGTGCTCTTCGCGGCACACGCCCTGACGCTGGCGGCGCTCGCCGGCACCCGTGACGTCACCACGGGTCTCATCACCCACGGCCGTCCGGAGACGGCCGGTGCGGAGCGCACCGCCGGGCTCTTCCTGAACACCGTGCCCGTACGCCTGGACACCGCGCGGGACAGCTGGCTGGAGGTGGCGCGCGCGAGCTTCCGCCAGGAACAGGAAGACCACCCCCACCGCCACTACCCGCTGAGCGCCGTCCAGGAGGACCACGGCGGCCCCGCGCTGGACACCGCCTTCAACTACGTGCACTTCCGCCAGCTCTCCCGTGTGCTCGACCTGCCCGGTCTGCGCCTCACCGCTTTCCGCACCTGGGAGGAGAACGACTTCCGCCTCCTGGTGAACGCGATCACCGAACCGGACGGCACCGGCACGTGGCTGCGGATCGACTGCGACGGGGAGACCTTCCCGGCCGAGCAGGGCGACCTCTACGCGGACTGCTACCTGCGAGTCCTACGGCGTCTGGTGGAGCACCCGGACGAAGCGCCGGACTTCGCCTTCCTCTCCCCCCGGCCCGTCCTGGCCCCTCCGGCGGAACATCCCACGGTCGTCTCCCGCTTCGCCGAACAGGCGGCCCGCACCCCGGACGCGACCGCCGTGGTGGCGGGCGGGGAACGGTGGAGCTACGCCCGGCTGGCCGAGGCCGCGCAGAACGTGGCCGGACGGCTGTACGCGCTCGGCGCGCCGGCGAACGCCCGGATCGGGGTCGCCATGAACCGGTCCCCGCTGACCATGGCGGTGCTCCTGGGAGCCATGCGCGCCGGATGCGCGGTCGTCCCGATGGACATTGGCTATCCGCCCGCCCGGCTGGCCACCATGCTGGAGCAGGCCCGACCCTTCCGCGTCGTGGCCGAGGTCGCCCACGCCCACCTCGCCGGCGACCCGGCGCTGCTACTGCCCGCCGAGTCGGTGGCCGCACCGACGCCGGACGTGCCGTCACGAGGCGTACCGGATGCACCGGCGGGGAGCGGACCGGGCGCCGAGGACACCGCGTACGTCCTGTTCACCTCCGGCTCCACCGGGACCCCCAAGGGCGTCGTCATGCCGCACCGCACCCTGGCCTCCCTGGTGGCCTGGCAGGCTGCGGCGCCCAGCGCGGTCCCCGGCGGCGTCACACTCCAGTTCGCGCCGCTGAGCTTCGACATCTCCTTCCAGGAGATCTTCTCCACCCTGTGCACAGGTGGCACCCTGTGCCTGGCCGACGACGCGCAACGGCGCGACATGCCCGCTCTGTTGCACCTGCTGGACCGCGAGCGCGTCGAGCAGGTCTTCCTCCCCCCGGTGGCCCTCCAGCAGCTCGCGGAGGCCGCGGGGGCGTTGGGCGTCACGCCGCCTGCCCTGCGGGCGGTGATCACCTGCGGCGAGCAGCTGCGCGTCACCCCGGAGATCCGCTCCTTCTGCGCCGAGCTCCCGGGCGTGGTCCTGGAGAACCACTACGGGCCTACCGAGACGCATGTGGTCACCGCGTTCACCATGACCGGAGACCCCACCGCCTTCCCCGCGCTGCCGCCGATCGGCCGCGCCCTCGACGGAGCCGAGGTGCACGTCCTGGACAAGCGGATGCGCCCGGTGCCGATCGGGGCGCGGGGCGACGTGTACCTGGGCGGCAACTTCCTGGCCGACGGCTACGAGGGCAGGCCGGACCTGACCAAGGAGCGATTCCTCCCGCACCCGTTCGCGGACGGGGACCACCGGCTCTACTACACGGGCGACGTCGGCATGGTCCTTCCGGGCGGCGACGTCGTCTTCCTCGGACGCGACGACGCGCAGGTGAAGGTACGCGGCTTCCGTGTGGAACCGGCCGAGGTGGAACTGGCCGTCACCGGCCTGGCGCACGGCTTTCCCGGCCTGCGCGACGCCGCGGTCGTGGCCCGCGAGCGGGCGGACGGCGAGACCTTCCTCGCCGCCTTCCTCCTCGGCGAGGGTACCGACGAGGACCTGACCGGCGTCCGCGAGGGGTTGCGCGCCGTCCTGCCCGCCCATATGGTCCCCTCGCACCTGCAGTGGGTTTCCCGGTGGCCGCTGACCCCCAGCGGCAAGCGCGACGACGCCGCGCTGCGCCGCACCCAGCTGGCCGCCGCCGGCCGCGCTCCCCGCACCGGTCCGCGTGACGCGTACGAACAGACGCTCGCCGAGCTGATGGCGGACGTGCTGGGCCTGGATGAGGTGGGGACGCACGACAGCCTTTTCGACCTCGGCGGCACCTCGCTGACCGCGATGCGGCTGGTGGTCCGGATCGAACAGCTCTACCGGGTGCACCTCCGCCTGGCCGACTTCGTCGCGACGCCCACCCCCGCCGCGCTCGCGGCACGGCTGCGCGACGGCGGCGCCAAGGCCGCGTTCGACGCCTTGGTGCCGCTCCGCCCGCAGGGCGACCGCCCGCCGCTGTTCATGGTCCACCCGATGGGCGGCACCGTGCTGTGCTACGTCGCGTTCGCCCGGTACTTCCCTGCCGACCGGCCGTTGTACGCGTTCCAGGCCGCCGGGGCCGACCCCGGCACCGCCCCGCTGGGCACCGTGGAGGAGCTCGCGGAGAGCTACCTCGCCGCCCTGCGGAGGGTGCGCCCGCACGGCCCGTACACCGTCGGCGGATGGTCGTTCGGCGGCTTCGTCGCCTTCGAGATCGCCCGCCGGCTGCGGGCGGAGGGCGAGCGGGTGACCCTGCTGGTGGTCGACACCACCGCCCTGGAACAGGGGCCGCGTTCCCCGCACGACGACGAGGCCATGCTGGCGTGGTTCTTCCACGAGCTGCTCTGGCCGCGCGACGGCGGCACGGCACCCGCCCCGACCGTTCCGGGCGGGCCGGGCTCGCCGGAGGGGAGGTTCGCGTCCATGGCCCGCGTCGCGAGTGAGCGGGGCATCCTGCCGGCCGGCAGCTCCGGTTCCGTCGTCCGCCGCCTGTTCGACGTCTACCGGGCGAACTGGCACGCGACGCTGGCCTACCGCCCCCCGCGCGAGGAGCAGGACCTCACGCTGGTCCGGGCCGCCGAGCCGCTGCCCGCCGTCCTGTCCGCCATGCACGGGGCCGCCCGCACCCGCCACCAGGACCCCTGCAACGGCTGGAGCGCCGTGACCGAGGGACGGATCCGGACGGTCCGTGTCCCCGGGGACCACCTGACCATGATGGAAGAGCCGCACGTGGCCCGGCTGGCGGACACCCTCGCCGAGCTGATCGACGACTCCGACCGCGATCACGGGGTGGGCTGACGCCATGCCATCGGGACGTCCTGCGAAAGTCCTCGTCATCGGTGCCGGCATCGGAGGTCTCACGTGCGCGGTCGCGCTCAGGCGAGTCGGCGTCGAGGTCGAGGTGTACGAACGCGCCACCGAGCTGCGGGAAGCCGGCTCCGGCCTGTCGGTCATGAGCAATGCCGTCACCGCCCTCGCCGGTCTCGGCATCGACCTGGGCCTGGACAAGCGCGGCCGGGCCGTGGAGTCGTTCAGGATCATGGACCGGCGCGGCCGGCTCATCCGGGACCTGCCGTTCGGGGAAGCCTGCGAGCAGGCGGGCGCGCGGAGCTTCTGCCTCAGCCGCGCGGACCTCCAGGAGGCCCTGCTGACGGAGGCCGGCGACTGCCCGGTCCACCTGGGGACGACCGCCACCGGCTTCGACACCACGGGCCCGGGGGTCACCGTCCGCTTCGCGGAC
>NZ_JBGBPT010000019.1:38734-112750 GCF_041106355.1 Streptomyces sp. BF23-19
CCCCCCGCTCGGCGAGCGGGGACGTCCTCGTCGGCGCCGACGGCTTCCACTCGGCCGTACGGCGCCACCTCGTCGGACCCGAGCAGCCACGGGACTGCGACCACCTCTTCCGGCTCGGCATCGTCCCCTTCCGGCACCCGCGCCTCACCGAGGGGGCCGTACGCCACTACTGGGGGCGCGGACAGCGCTTCGGCCTCATCGACATCGGCCACGGCCGGTGCTACTGGTGGGCCGCCATGAGCACCACCCCCGGGACGCCCGCACCCGACCGCGTCAAGGACGCCGTCCGACAGGCTTACGCGGGGTGGGCCGACGAGGTGCGGGCGGTGATCGATGCCACCCCCGCAGCGGACATCCTCACCGTCCCCTCGCGCGACCGGGCCTTCCTGGAACGGTGGGGCGACGGCCCTCTCACCCTCCTCGGCGACGCCGCCCACCCCATGCTGACCACGCTCGCCCAGGGGGCGGGCACGGCCATGGAGGACGCCGTCGTCCTGGCCCGGGCGCTGGCCGATCCGGCGACGGGAGACGACCCGGTGCGGGCCCTGCGCGCGTACGAGGAACTGCGCCGCGACCGCGCACGGGCGATGGTGGCCGGCTCCCGCAGCATGAACAGACTGACCCAGGGGGCCCGCCCGCACCGGCGGCTGATCCGTGACGCCTACTTCCGGCTGGTGCCCCGTCGCGTCCTCGTCCGGCAGACCGTGGAGGCCCTCACCTACCCGGGCGAGCGGTTCACCGGCCGCGGTGACGTCCGCCGGGACCTGAGCCCCCTGGAACGGCTGTACTGGATCGCCGACCTGACCTCGCCGCTCAACGTCATCGCCCGCGCCCGGGTCCACGGGCGCCTGTCCCCGTCGCTGCACCGCCGCGCCCTGGACGTCCTCCAGCTCCGGCACCCCCTGCTGCGCGTCGCGATCATGGACGACGGCACCGGAACACACCCGGCCTTCGTCCCCGTGGACGGACGCCAGATCCCGTTCCGGCACGTCCGCGTACGACCGGACGACCCCGCCGCCGACATCCGGTGGCAACAGGAGGTCGACGATCACGAACTCGCGGAGGGCCTGGACCGGCGCACCGGACCGCTTCTGCGCGCGGTGGTGATCACATCGGGAGGGACGGAGAACGAAGCCGAGAACGAAGGGGAGTTCCACGACCTGCTGCTGACGGTCTCGCACGCCATCGCCGACGGCAAGACCTGCCTGTCCCTGGTCCGCGAGTGGATCGAGATCGCCGCACAACTGGACCGCGGAGCAACGCCGCCGACCACTTCGCGGCGGGTCCTTCCCGCGACGGACGACCTGCTCCCGCGCCGGCACCGGGGCGCGGCGGGCGCCGGCGGGTTCCGGGCCCTGATGCGCCGCGAGGAACGGGCGTCCCTGACCCGGCCTGCCCAGCGGATCGTCCCCGACGAGCACGTCCCCTTCGAGCGGCGGCGCACCCGGATGACGCACCGGTCCCTCACCGCCGACCAGTTGGAACGCCTGGTACGGGCCGCCAAGCGGCACGGCACCACGGTCCACGGGGCCCTGGCCGCCGCTATGGTGTCGGCGGTCGCCCGGGACGCGGATACCCCCGCCGCCGCGTACTTCTCGATCGGTTCACCGGTCGACTTCCGCGCCGACCTGGAACCGCCCGTACTCCCCGACGAGGTCGGCACCTACGTGGCCACGGTCCCCACCCGCGTCCGGTACGAGCCGGGCGGGTCGCTGTGGCCCATGGCCCGGACCGTCAGCCAGGATCTCGTCCGACGCCGGAAACGACAGGACCACCTGGCCACGATCAGCCTGCCGCGCGTGGCGGGCCCCGGGTCACTGGCGGACGGCGCGTCGTTCATGCGGTTCATGGACGAGGAGGGGCCGATCAACCTGTGCCTGTCCAACGTCGGCCGCTACGACTGCCCCGAACAGGTCGGTCCCTGGCGGATCGACGGCGCCCAGTTCCTCACGGGCGTCTCGGTGATGGGCGCCGTCGTGGCGACGGCGACCACCGTTCACGGACGGCTCGCGTGGAACTTCGGCTACGTCGAGGGCCTGGTTACGGAGTCACGCGCGCGGCGCATCGCCGACGACTCCGTACGCCTCGTGCTGTCCGCCCTCGCCGAGTGACCGGCCGGACCGGAAACGCGCCGGCCACGGCGAACTCCGTACCTTCTTCCCCCTGAAAGGTTCCGTTCCCATGACCAGTGCTCCCGACCGCACGCCGACACGGCGCCGTGTCCTGCCCGCCGGCGAGAACGGTTCGCTGTGGGAGGCCCGGCCCTCGTGCGGGATCGTCGAGTTCCGCGGCACGCGTCTGCGGATCACGGTGGACGACCCTTGGGAGGTCCTCTTCCCGACCGACTGCGGACTGAGCCTGCTCGGCGCACTCGACGATGCCAGCGCTCCCGTACTGGAGGGCGTCAACGCCCTGGACATCGGGGCCGGTTCCGGCCTCTACAGCGTCGCCCTGCTCGCGGCCGGCGCCGAGCGGGTGACCGCCCTGGACGTCAACCCCGCCTCCGCCGCACAGACCGTGGCCAACGTGACGACCAACGGGCTCGACGGCTCACGGCTCACGTGCGTCACGTCGCCGCTGGAGGAGTACACGACGGACGAGCGGTTCGACCTGGTGATCACCAACCCACCCCACCTCCCCTACGATCCGAGCTACGCCAGGACGGACGGACTGGAGACGGCCCTCGTCGCCCGGAGGGGCGGCCGCGCGGTGTACGACGCGGTCGTCGACCGCGTGGACGGGCTCCTGGCGCCGGGCGGCTCCCTGCTCATGGCGCATTCCTCCCTCGCCGACGTCCCCCGGACCGTCGCGGAACTCACCTTGCGCGGCTACGAGTGCGAGACGTTGGAGGTCTTCGAGATGGACATCCCGCTGCTGGCGTACGCCGAGCACCGGGAGACCCTGCAGCTGCGGCTGAAGGAACTGCGGGCGGAGGGCCGGGCGGAGTTCGACGGATCGCGTTTCACGGTGCACGCGCTGCTGTTCCGGCGTCCCCGGGGCGCCGCCCGCCGCTGACGCCCCTCACGAGTACGGCCGACGGGTCTCAGACCGACGCGTCCTGCCTGCCCTGCCTGTTCCGTTCGTCCTGCATCAGCCGTGTGATCTCGGCCAGGGTGTCCGCTTCCGCGAGTTCGTCGAAGCCGATCTTCAGACCGGCCTCCTCCTCCAGCACGAAGGACAGCTCCACCACGAACAGCGAGTCCAGGCCGAGGGCCGGCGGGGCGGCCTCGGGGGTCACCAGCTCGGGCCGCACCTGGAACCTGCCGGTGAGGATCTTCACCAAGGTGTCGTACATGCCGTTCCTCCGGAATGAGTGGGACGAGTCAGTGCGGGCGGGAGAGCTGCGGCCACACGAGGGTGGTGGCACCCCAGGCGAGGCCGCCGCCGAAGGCGGTGAGCAGGACCCGGTGCCCGGGTTCGAGGGCTCCCGTGCGGTCGGCGCGGTCGAGCAGGATCGGGATCGAGGCGGCCGAGGTGTTGCCGACCCGCTCGATGTCGGACAGCACGCGGTCCGGCGCGACGCCCAACCGCTGCGCGAGCACGGCCAGGATTCGCGCGTTCGCCTGGTGCGCGACGATCCGGTCCGCCTCCTCCGGCTTCCACCGCGCGGCGTCCAGCGCCGCGCGCGAGGCGGAGGTCATGTGCTCCACGGCTCGCCAGAACACCTCCCGCCCCTCCAGGCGCATGTACGGGTCCGCCGGGACGCCATCGGCCGTCGAGCGTTCCTCGGACCCTCCGCCCCGTACGGTGATCAGGTCGCGGCCACCGCCGTCGCTGCCGAGGACGCAGGTCCCGAGGGCGCCGGGTTCCTCGTGGTGGCCCGAGCGCAGGACGACGGCACCGGCGCCGTCGCCGAAGAGCATGCTCGTGGGGTCGGCCTGGTCGACGCTCAGCGAGAGCGTGTCCGTGCCGACGACCAGAACGCTGTCGGCCGTGCCCGCGGCGATCAGGCCCTGGGCGACACCCAGTCCGTAGACGAAGCCCGCGCACACGGCCTGGACGTCCAGCGCGGCCACCCCGGCCATCCCCAGGCGCGAGGCGACGCTCGGGGCGGTGCCGGGGCACGGCCTGTCCGGTGTCGTGGTGGCGACGACCACGGCCGCGACGTCACCGACCGCCGCCCGCGAGAGCGCCTCGCGACCGGCCGCGACGGCCAGGTCCCCGCTGGTGGTACCCGGCTCCACGACGTGCCGGAACCGGATGCCGGAGCGCTGGAAGATCCATTCGGGCGCCCGCCCAAGGCGCTCCGCGAGCTCCTCGTTGGCCACCTTGCGCGGCGGCACGTACGACCCGACCCCCGCCAGGACGGACGCCGGGACCGCTCGATTCGTCACTGCCCCTGCCCTCGCTCCGGAAGACGGACCGGAAGCCGCTCGGGGATCACCGCTCCACACCTTCGACAGCTCTCCCGAACAAGGCCCCATGCGGCCGCATGCATGCGTAAATCCCCCACGGGACACAGTCGTACCACGTCCAGAAGCACGACGATCCGAGCGACGCGCGATCCTGAACCACGACGCGCCGTTGACGACCGCTCGGAAGTAGTCGTCCGGCCCCGCTTGGCAGCTACAGCCTCCGGCTTGACGAGGCCGTTGGTCTCGAGAAGTCGGCGATCAGCCCGTTCGAGTTATAGGTATGCATCGAAATCCGCGCGTAGTGCCCGTAAGGCACACCGCTCATGCATCCGATGCACGCCGCACGTGGTGCTGACCTGCGGTTTCCTTCCACCTGTTTTGCATAGATCTGTTTCTTGTGACACACCACGTGAACTCGGTGGTGACGGCGGATACGACGAGCGGCTGGGCTCATCGTTCGAGTGCCTGTTACGTGGTCATGTTTCGGCGAAACGTGCCGCTGAGCGAGGCACGGATGCTGACTTTTGCTGACTTCCCGAGACTCGTGATGCTCTGACCTGCGGAAATGCTCAGAGATCCAATGGTTCTGGAACTGGATCGGGCGGTCCCAAGGGGATATCGCAGGCTTCCGCGAGGACTGGATGAACGGCACCCGCTACGGCGAGGTGAAGGGCTACGACGGCGCTCCGATTCTGGCTCCTGAACTGCCCCCAACTCGCTTGAAGCCTAGGGGTAGAACGCGCTGAACAGCGCTGATGTCATCAGGGTGCGGGCTGTGCGCGGCGGCTCGCATCGTTCCGCTTCCGAGGGTCCGGCGGGAGTCGACATGATCTCTGCAGCGGCATTTTGATCTTGGTGTCGAGTCTCATGTGGATCAGGGTGTGGTCAGGTCTAGTCGAACGAATGCTGACACTTTGCTGACGAGTAGTTAGGTATGGGGAGGAGAGGTCAGGGCCTACCGCCGAGCAGTGGAATGTCATGCCGAAGGGGTGTGGCGCGGGTAGCTTGGAGGGCTGTGGACGGCTCCAGGCGTGCTCTCCTCCCGAGCTGTGGCCTGCTGTCGTCCTGTCGTGGGGGCCGCCGCACGACCTTGTGGACAGTAAACAATGCGCGGTGTCGTAGCAGCTGCGGTTCATCAGTCGGGCCCATCATGCCTGGCAGGGCTTGCTCTCGGTGCCTATCGCGATGAGGGTCAGCTGGGCGGTGGCCACCTCTGTGGTGGGGCCGGGCGCGTTCCAGCGATCGGCCCGCACGGGGACGGCGACGTCATCGATGTGCGGCCGGCCTGTTCCACTTCGGCGTCGACGTCGAGCAGTGCGGTTCGCTGCGGGGGTCGTCGAGGCCGACGACCTCGGGGGCCTACGTCATGTAGGCCCCGTAGACGGCCCGTTGACCTGCGGATATCTGCCGAATCACGACGCTGCCCTGCAGGGATGCTCCTTTCGGGCCCTTCCACGGGCTTTCCTGTTTACGCGGCTCAAACTCCCACAAGGGTTCCCCGAGCGACGGTGAAACTCCCCAGCCGCCCCCAGCTGGGCGGCTGCGGAGAGCCGAGTTGGACCCTGTTTGGTGGACGCAGCCTGGCCTTCAGTGGCCCACTGCCTCAGGCTCCTGGTGGCGGATGCACTTGCCGTAGATGCTGCCCATGCGCGAGGGCAACCGCATCCTGTTGACCAGGTACACGAACGCAACTCGTTGCCGCCCTGCGTACCGGACTGGTGCTGCGCGACCGGGTGGACATCCTGACCGTCGACGCCTTCGCAGGCCGGATCGTGTCGACCTCGCGGCGACCGCTGCGCGCAGGCGAGGAACGTCCGCTGGGAGGCGGCGGCCCGGGTCACCGGGTCCCGCAGTTCCTGGCCCAGGAGTACAAGCACGTCGTTCTTGCGCAGGACCTCCGCACCTGCGCGGAGTACGAGGCAGCCGAACGGAAGGGAAGCGGCAGCGCCCTGCCCGTCTCTGCACGGTCGCTGGTGTGGCGCACCGTAGAGGAGTCGCCCAGGGGCGTGGTCGACGTCGAGGCCGTGGTGCTCAATCCCGGCAAGGCGTTCGTGCACACAGAGATCGACCCGTTGGCCAGGGCGGTGTCCGAGGCTGCGCTCGATACCGAGCGGAAGTGCGGACCTCTTTCAGTGTGGCCGCTGATCGAGTGACGGGCTCGATGTCGGCAACGCACGCTCCGGTGCCGTTGGGGGGAAGGCGTTCGAAGTCTCAGCTCACAGGCGCAGGAGCCGCGTAGGTGGTGCGCCGGCTCGGCCGGGACGTCCCCGGCCTGCAGTCTGGCTGGGCCGAAGCCCCGGAATTCGCGGCTCCAACAAGCAAAAAAGCGTGAGGGTCCATCGGTAAACTGACGGACCCTCACGCGAGGTCGAGGCTAAGTGGTCCCGGTGAGGGCTCATTTAGCCCATGTTGCCCCCTCGCTCCGGTATCGAGGACGATGGCGGTGAAGATCCCGGTCATGTCCGTCGTACCGGTGATCGCGCCGTTGGCGGATATGGTCAGGTGGTAGCAGGTACCGGGGCGGAGCAGGTGGTCGGCAGCTTGTCGCCCTGACGCGCGGTCACGATCGATTTAAAGCCGCCGGTTTCGCTCGCGGCCGGGATGTCCTGCGTCACCGGGAGTGTCCAGGACTGGCTGGTTCCAGCGCCGAAAGTCCAGTATCCGGTCACGCGGACGATCGGCTGAGACAGAACCACCCAGCCGTACTTACCTGCGTCAATCGGGACCTGCGTGGTGAACGTCTCGCCGCGGGTCGACGTCTCAGTGTGACTGTAGTTGAATTGCTGAGTCAGCGTCAGCTCAAAGCCGACGCCGAACGGGGCAACTGCGGCTTTCTCGGATACGCTGAGGCTGACGCCCCACAAATCTGAGTATGCGAGGCTGGTGGTTGTCGAATAACTCTCGGTCACCGGCTTGTCGTACTCGTTGTACCAAGCGGTGCCGACGCATTTCCCCGGGCCACTGGCAATGCTCCTGCCGGTCTCCGTGAACGTGCAGGAGCTGGAGATCGACGAACTGGTCGCGCCGCCGCACACGGAGGCGATCTGGTACTGCACCGCGAGACTGTCCAGGACACTCTGATGGCTACTGTCGAAGGCCCAGGTCTGGTTGGCCGTATTGCGGCATTCGTAGTCATCCACCCAGTTGGCCGAGTTGACCTCGGGCCACGAGGTCAGGTAGTCCATGCAGTTGCCCGACCCCACGTTCTTGATCTGGTATCCAACCGTCTGGTTATCGGCCGCGGAGCTACGTGGCGTCGGCGCCCACAGCTGGTGCTTATTGCTCGAATCGCACGACTCCTGGGTGACGGCGCGGATCCGGTTCCAGCTGTCCCACCAGGTCGCCGCTTGCAGGCAGTTACCGTTGCCCGCCCGGATCTGGAACGATCCGTCGCTCATCGTGTAAAGGCGGAACTGCTGGTTGCTGGGATTCGACGAGTTCTTCCCGTACACGTTTGCGTAGTGGCCGGTGTCGGTCCTTCCCTGGTACATGTCGAGCGTCTTGCTGCTGTCACCGGCAACATAGATGTGACCGACGGGCACGGTCGTCCCCGCCGCCACCTTCCGCACCGAATCCGACGACACGCTCAGCCCCGTGTCGGCTATCGCCGACTCAGCCGGAACGATCCCGACGACAGAGGCCAGCATCGCAATTACCGATCCGAGGATGGGGACCACCAGGCGATGAGCTCTTCTGCGACGCGAACCTGAGCGTGCAGTCAACTTTTCAACCACTGCGACTCCTTGCTTGTTCGGATTCGCCGGCGCGGAAGCGCCTGCGATGGGTCCTGATGGATGACTGAACGAACTCGTCAGCGGAATCCCCCGCATACGGCGGCCGCCCCCGATGGCGCCACGGTGCCACTGACGTGGGTAGATGGACCCTTACCGGGTCGGGCTGTCTGCGTGGGCCGGTCCGGCCGCGGGTGCCGACGGGGCGACGGCAGGTGAGAGCGAAAGAAGTTCGGCAGTGGTACGCAGCGGACGGATCGGGATCGCGTCAACGCTCATGGTGGTTCCGTTCGTTCGTCTTCGACGGTCGTACGAGGAGGGGAGGGCCGTCGTGGCACCGCCAAAGTAGGAGCGTGCAGGGGCCGATACATCCGTCAGCTGACGTAGGGATTCTTCGGGAGTGTTCGCGGTGTCCGGGCTGGGGGCGCGGGACGCGGTCAGTTCTCCGGCTGTGCGCGGTCCGGATGCCGCCCATGGATGATCTCGGCCGCGAGTTCGACGCGCGAGGCCATCTCCAGTTTCCTGTAGATGTTGGACACATGGGTGCTGACGGTGCGTCGCGATATGGACATACGGGACGATGTGTTCAGCGCCGGTGAGCGCCTCCCAGCCGTGACGGGCTGTCCTCCGTGGTCCTCGCGTTCCTCGGTGGACACCGACGGCAGTAAGCCGGGGATCAGCTGGCTGGGCAGATGGCCGACGCCGCGGTCGAACGAGTCCGCAAGCTGGGTATAGGCGCGCCCGGAGTCCCCTTCGGTCTAGGGTCCGTCTTCAAATGATCGGCGGTGGGGATTGGGGCACGCCGATCTCGCCGACCTACCAGCCACCATTCGGGTCACCGTCCTGCTGAAGAAGGTGACCATCCGGACGCAGGAGCCGCACTCCGGCTCAGCCGGACGAGTCGCCCACGACCGCTCACGACGTTGAGTGCGCTCTAGGCTGAAGCACGTGACTGGGCGTGGGCAGGTGCTGGTTCCCGGTGGTTCGTTCCGGATGGGATCCGTCGACTTCTACCCAGAGGAGCGACCGGTCAAGGACGTGATGGTTGGCGAGCTGTGGGTCGACGAGCACCCAGACACCAATGCTGAGTTCGGGCGCTTCGTCAAGGACACCGGCCACATCACCATCGCCGAGCGGGCACCCGATCCTCGGGACTTCCCTGGCGCCGACCCCGACCTGATCGTTCCGGGGTCACAGGTGTTCACCGGCACCAGCGGTCCCGTCCCCCTCGACGACTGGACACACTGGTGGTCCTGGGTGCCGGGCGCCGACTGGCGGCACCCGTACGGGCCGGGGAGCACGCTGCACGGCCTGGAGCTGCATCCCGTTGTGCACGTCGGTTGGGAAGACGCCGCCGCATACGCGGCCTGGGCCGGTGCCCGTCTGCCAACCGAGGCGGAATGGGAACACGCCGCACGGGGCAGCCTCGGAGATGCCACCTACGCGTGGGGCGACGAGATGCGAGCGGGCGGCAAGACCATGGCGAACACCTGGCAAGGGCACTTCCCGTACGAGAACCTCTGGCCACCGCATCTCGCCCGGACGTCGCCGATCCGTACCTTCCCGGCCAACGGATACGGGCTTTACGACGTGACCGGCAACGTGTGGGAGTGGACCGCAACGGCCTGGATCGATGACCACGACGCGGTACACGCCGAGCCCTCCCCATCGTGCTGCGTCCCCACCGGAACAGTGAGTGAGCAGGACCGATTCGTGACAAAGGGGGGCTCCCACCTGTGTGCCCCGGAGTACTGCCACCGCTACCGGCCGGCCGCCCGGCAAGGCCACGGTGCCCGCGATACCACCAACCACGTCGGCTTCCGCTGCGTGCGCGACCCCGACTGACCGCCGTTGGTCGGGGCTTCGTGCGGTGGACAGAGCGCGCGCCGACAG
Organism: Streptomyces sp. BF23-19; assembly: GCF_041106355.1. Lineage (NCBI taxonomy): Bacteria > Bacillati > Actinomycetota > Actinomycetes > Kitasatosporales > Streptomycetaceae > Streptomyces > Streptomyces sp. BF23-19. The sequence goes on from NZ_JBGBPT010000019.1 coordinate 48,714, forward strand.
GGGGGCGGGCCGGCACCGGGGGGACCCGGCGGGGATGCCGACGTGGGTCAGCCTCATCTTGGTTCCGCCGTTGGCAGGTTCCAGCGCGACGCGGACCTCCGTCGTGGTGGGGTGACCGGCTGGCATGCCCGTCTGCACGGGTGACAACACGTTGCCGTGCTCATCGGACACCGCGTCGGTGTACACGAGGCGTTGGTTCTCGATGACCCCGAATACTGGCCGGTGAACCACATGTGCATGGTGCCGTCAGGTGTCTGAGCGCGCGAGCCCGTTCGACGAGCATCGAGTGAGCCGGACAGTGGTCACGCTATGCCGTACTGACAGCGGCATGTGCGTGCGTCACGCCCTACCATCCGGACGGCCACGGATCCGCCGACCAAGATCATCGCGGCACCTGCTTGCGGCGTGCCTCGTGCCCAACCCGGGACGGGTGCGACCGACGGTGACGGCTTGGAAACTCACTGGTCCGGTCCCACGAGACACCTGCAGTTTCGCGTCATGCAGGCTCCCGCTGGGCCGGGCTTTCCATGCTCATGCCGGACGAGTCGGCTCTCATGGATCAGGCGCGTATGAGGTCCGTGTCGCCCGATCGGGGTGATGACGGGGGGCGGGGTTGCATGTTCCGATCGGGCTGAGAGTTGGAAAGGGCTCGTCAATCCGCGCATGCGAACGGCCGAGGGACGGTGAGAAGGATGGCACAGGGACTGCTGGAGGCAACCGTCGAGGGCGGGACGGTTCGCGGCACGGCGGAGGGCGATCTAATCTCCTTCAAGGGGATCCCGTTCGCGCAGCCGCCGGTCGGCGACTTGCGCTGGCGGGCACCGCAACCGGTCAAGCCCTGGGACGGCGTGCTTGACGCGTCGAAGATGGGCCCCGATCCGATACAGCACTACAGCCTTCTCAAGCCAGGGGGCACAGGGGCTGGCGGAGCGTCGAAGGGATCGGAGGATTGCCTGTATCTGAACGTGTGGCGCCCGGCCGACCAGACGGGCGATCCGTTGCCGGTGATGGTGTGGGTCCACGGCGGCGGAGATGTCCAGGGGGCGGCGTCGCAGTACCCGATGGAGAGGTTCACGCGTCAGGGCGGCATGGTCGTGGTCTCGTTCAACTACCGCCTGAGCCGGCTGGGCTTTTTCGCACACCCGGCGCTGGCCGCCGAGGCGCCCGACGACCCGCGCGGGAACTACGCCTTCATGGACGAGATCGCGGCGCTGCAGTGGGTGCAGCGCAACATCGCCGCGTTCGGCGGCGACCCGGGCACCGTGACGATCGCCGGCGAGTCCGCCGGCGGTGGCGCGATGGTCGCGATGCTGATCTCGCCGCTGGCCTCCGGCCTGTTCCACCGTGCGATCGTGGAGTCGCCGGGTATGCCGAGTGCCCGCGACGGGGCGTTTCCACTGGAGAACCTGGACGCCGCCGAGTCCAGGGCCGTCGAGTTCGCCCGCGAGGCGGGCATCGATGGCAATGACGTGAAGGCGCTGGCGGCGCTGCGCGCCCTGCCGGCGGAGAAGGTCGCCGAGGAAGGCATCGGCATGTCCGAAGTGGTCACGATGGCCGCGGGCGGTCCCAGCGCGGCGGGCTTTAGCGGTCCGACGATCGACGGGCGGCTGATCGCCGAGACGTCTGAGGCGGCGATGCGCGGCGGCCGGCAGGCGATGGTGCCGGTGATCTGCGGGGCGACCGCGGTCGACCTGGCGGTCAGCGTGGCGGAGACCAAGGACGCGGTGTTCGCTCAGTTCGGCGCACTCGCGTCGCAGGCACGCAAGCTCTACGACCCGGACGGCAACGCCAGCTTCAAGGCGCTCAACCAGGCGGTCTACGCGGACCGGACCATGATCGAGCCGACCCGGCATCTGGCGGCGGTGATGACCAGGGCGGGCCAGCCGGCCTACTACTACCGCTTCTCCTACGTGGACGAGGCCTACCGCGATGCGGTGCCCGGCGTGATCCATGGGTTTGAAATGCCGTTCGTCCTGGATCTGCCGATCTCCTTCGACGGAAAAGGAATCGTCCAGATCGAGCGGAAGGGAGCCGACCTGGAGATGGTCCGGACCGCCAGCGGCTACTGGGCCAACTTTGTCAGGACCGGTGACCCCAACGGCGCCGGCCTCCCGGAATGGCCGCGCTACGACCCGGCCACCGGCAACGTGATGGACTTCGCGAATACGGGTGCGGCGGCCGGACCCGATCCGCTGAAGGCCCGGCTCGACCTGTGGCAGTCGGTATGGGACCCAGCCCACTGACGCGCCCGGCATGGCAACCAGTACATGAGGCAGATACTCCTCCAGCATCCTTCTACTCGCAGGCCGCGAACCAAAGTCTCTACCCGACTGATGTGCGCGGCAGGACGTGAGCGCTCATCGGCAGAGTCGCGCGTTTCCGAGCGCCGCGCGCAAGGGCACCGCATCATTGAAGTCATGGCCCTCGTCGACGTATCGCCCCCGAAGCTCGTCGAGGTCTCTGTCGGTGGAACTACGCGCTGTACTGCGCCGCCGTCGCTGCCGCGGTCCTCATCGGGATCGACCTGTCGCATCCGCATAACCTTGGCGACGAGGGACGCCGGGTCTTGTTCACGTTCATCGGAGTCGGCATTGCCGTGGTCGTCATGCTCGTCGCGAACCTGCTCCAGAAGCGAAACGCGCCAACCACCGCACCAACCTGACCCATCCGCTCATCGGCAGGACAGCGCGCAACCAGCGGCTACTGGGGTCCGTCTTCAAACTGATCTTGCCCAGAGCAGGAGCGATGCGAGTGTGACCGCTGCTTCGTAGGAGGTGGCGGTCTTCTCGTAGCGGGTGGCGATGCCGCGGAAGCCTTTGAGTTGATTGAAGCAGCGTTCGACGGTGTTGCGGCGGCGGTAGATCTCGAGGTCGAAACCCGCGGGCCGGCCGCCTCGTCGACCACGGTTGCGGCGGTGCTGCTTCTGGTCGTTCTTCTCCGGGATGGTGTGTCCGATGCCGCGTCGTCGCAGGTAGACGCGAAATCCGCGTGAACTGTAGGCCTTGTCGGCGATCACGTGGTTCGGTCGGCAGCGGGGCCGTCCCTGGCCGGTGCGGGGCACTCGGATGCGTTCGAGCAAAGGCTGTGCGCAGACGCCGTCGTGTCGTTGCCCCGGGGTGAGCAGTATGGCCAACGGCCGGCCGCGGCCGTCGCAGGCGAGGTGGATTTTGGTGGTCAGGCCTCCTCGGGATCGGCCGAGGGCGTGATCGTCCGGTTCGTCCGTCCGATGCTTCCCCCTTTTCGGCCGGTGGCGGCGGAGTGCTGGTGGGCGCGGACGATGGTGGAGTCGATCTGGACCAGCCAATCGATGTCACCGGCAGCGTCGGCCTGGGCCTGGATCTGTTGCAGGGCCTGAGTGAACACGCCGTCGATGGCGTAGCGGCGGAAGCGGGTGTAGACCGACTTCCAGGAGCCGTAGCGTTCCGGCAGGTCACGCCAGGAAACCCCGGTCCGGATCTTGTAGACCATTCCGTTGACGACCCGGCGGTCCTCCGCCCGAGGCCGGCCTCTGCCGGCACTCGGTATCAGCGGAGCCAACAACTCCCACTCGGCATCGGTCAGTTCATGGCGGCGAATCACGACACCATGATCGACCATCGAACAATCATTTGAAGACGGACCCTAGTTCGCAAAGGTGTCGGCGCACAGGGCCAGGTACTCGTAGAGCCCCGCGACGGTTCCCCTGTCGGACGCTGCTGCGGGGGCGGTCAGGTGAGCTGCTGCTGCGGTCTGCCGGCCGCGATTCACTTTCGATCACCGTCGCGAGCGCCCGCAGCGCCCGGCTCGTCGCGAGGTGCTCGCCCGGATCGAGGGCGGCCTCGATTTTACCGGCTCGGCGGTGAAGCCCGGCTGGCGTCGAGTGCGCCCAGGCTCTGGTAGCCGCGGCTGGCGGTGGCGTTCGAGATCCCTCCCGATTCTCTGCAGCGGAGGATGAGCGAGGCGACGCTCACCCCCCAGATGCGCCGGATCTCCGTGAGTTCGGAGAGGTCGAGACGGCGGGGGAGCAATGGTGGGATGCTCGCCGCGGGGGTGAGGAACTCCGCAGCCGTCGTCATCGGTCAGGGCGGCGCCGAGGGCATGAACGGGGACGCCTTCGCCCCCCAACCGGATAGCCTGGATGCCGGACTTGGGGCTCCACGTACATGCGTGCGGAATGGCTTTTCTGCCCCAGGCCAGGCCAGGCCGAGTTGGTGCGGCCGACGACCCTATGCGAACTTAGCCGTAGCGGCGTGTCCGGCCTCTGAAGCCTCTTATGAAGCTCAAATATGTGCCGCCCGGTACGCATCGCAACAGGGCGGCGTCTATTGTCTGCTGTCATGGAGTCAGCTCCACGAGTCGCCGCCCGGAAGCGTGACCCGAACAAGTAACGCCTTGGTCGCACTGCGGAATGAGACCGTCACCACCCGCTGGCAGGGATGGTCACCCGGTTAGTGGCTGGTCCCTCTCATCGGGCAGTTGACTCTTTTGAACCCGATACCCGGGCACCGCCCATCGGGTTCGGCGAAAAGCTGGTTCAGCAGGCAGATGGCATCACTACGGGAGATACGGCCGTGCAATTCTTGGGGCCTCGCCTCGTCGGACGCGATGCCGAAACGGCGATCCTCACCACTCTGGCGGTACATGCCGCGCGCGGCTCGGGGCAGGCCGCGTTCATCGCCGGCGAGGCCGGGGCGGGAAAGACGGCGTTGCTCCGGTGCGCGGCGGCAGACGCCGAAGGTGCCGGCCTCCAGGCGTTGTGGGGCTCGGCTCAGGAGTTGGAGGCGCATCGCCCGTTCGCGTTGATCTCGGCTTGCCTGGGGCTGGATGACGGTCCTATCGACCCGCTGCGGGCGCGGGCTGCCGAAGTCCTCCTGGGGCAGGCTCGGTACGGGCTGCCGGGCACGCCCGGAGGCGCGGATTTCGCCACCGTGGAGGCCATGTGCGTTCTGGTCGAGGAGATCTGTGCGCAGGGGCCCGTAGCGCTCTTCCTCGATGATCTCCAGTGGGCCGATCGGGCCAGTGTGCTGGTACTGCAGCGGCTCGCGCAATCGGTGGCTCAGTTGCCGCTGCTGATCGTCGGGGCGCTTCGCCCGGTTCCCCGGGTGGTCGAGGTCGACGTACTCGCCCGCGGGCTGCGAGGCAGCAATCGCACGGTGCTGCAGCTCGGTCCACTGGCCTCCTCGGCCGTGCCCTTGCTGGTGGCCGACGTGATCGGGCATGAACCCGGCCCTCGGTTGCTTCGGCTCTGTGAGGGGGCGGCAGGCAACCCGCTGTACCTGGGGGAGCTGATCGCCGCCCTTCAACGGGAAGAGGCGATCACGCTGCACGGGGTCCTCGCGGAGGTCCCGGCCGATTGCACCGTCCCGGCGATCGACACGCTGATCACACACCGGCTGGCCTACCTGCGTGACGAGGTCCTGCAGGTGTTGCGCGCGGCGTCCGTGCTGGGAGCCGGCTGCACGCTCCACGACCTGGCAGCAGTACTGGAGGTGCCGGCCCACGTCCTGCTCACGAGCATCGCTGATGCCGAAGCGGCCGCAATCCTGACTCCCGACGGCCCACGCGTCGTCTTCCGCCATGACCTGGTACGCCAAGCCCTGCACGACGCCGTGCCGAGTTCAGCCCGCTCGCTGCTGCACATCCGGGCCGCACAGGCTCTGACCCGTGCGGGAGCGGCGCCCGAGCGGGTCGCCGGACATCTGCTGGAGGCCGCTCCCCCGGACGGGGAGTTCCTGGTCCCCTGGATAACGCGGTCTGCGGCGCAGCTCACCGCGCGTGCCCCCGGTCTTGCCCTGCGGCTGCTGGGCATGGCGCTGGTGGTCGCCGATCCCGCTGACCCACACTATGAGCAGTTACGTCTGCACCGTGTCGTGGCGCAACTGTCATCAGGTCTTCTGGCTGAGGCAGAGGAGAGCGCCCGCATCGCTCTGGCAAGGCCTGCCGATTCCGGCCTGGAGGATCTGTTTCGCTGGATCATCGTTCAGGCCGCGTTCGCGCGCGGCCGCCCTGACGTCGCTCTGGCAGAAACCCGTCCCGCATGCGGAACAGCGGGGGCGACGCCACTCGAGGCGGTCCGGTTCCAAGCCTTCGGGTCGGTTTGCCTCTTCGCCCTGGGGCGGTTGCCGGAGGCGGGAGCTGTCGCTGCTGCTGCGCGGCGAGCGGCTGTCGAGCTGGGCGACACCACGGCCTTGGCCTATGCCCTGCAAGTGCTGGCTGCCAAGCATTTTCTGGAGGCTCCCGGCCTTGAAGCACTGGAGCTTGCCCGTCAGGCATCGCGTCTGACTCCCAAGACGATCCATCCGGCGCAGTGGCTCGGACTGCAGCTGGCCCTGGCCAACTGCTACCTGGAACTTGATCTCACGCCAGACGCGGAGCGCGCTTTGGCGAGCGTCCGCCAGGGCGCCGAGCACCTTGGGGGTGTCTTTCTACCGTGGTACCACTTGTCCTGTGCGCTGATGGCGTTCCATGCCGGCCGGTGGCAGGACGCGATCGCAGAGGTGGACGCCGGCCTCGACCCCGGCGTCCACTTTGCAATGAGCCGGGCGTTGAGAGCGCTGGCGGGGACAATAGCCGTCCATCAAGGCCGGCGGGACGACGCCGAGACCCACATGAGCCAGGCCGCAGCGGCACAAGACAGCGGAACGGTCTCCTGGTTCTACGAATACATCCTGTTGTGCACCGAGGCCCTGCTGGACGAGGCCCAAGGGCATCCCGAGCGCGCCTTCAGCCGACTGGCGCACTGCTTCGACTCCGGAATCGGGCATCTGCCGGGTCAGCTGATCCTCAGCTTCTTGACACCCGATCTGGTCCGGCTCGCGCTTGGCCAGGGCGACTCGCCAGCGGCCCGGCGCTATGCGCAGGCAGCCCGGTCACGTGCCGCACGCAGCAGCGCTCCCTACCATCTGGGGGACGCCTGCCGGTGCGAAGGGCTCATCGCTCAGGATCCGGAGCTGCTGCTGGAAGCAGCCCGTCACTACCGTGAAGCCACACGGCCGCTGAACCAGGCGCACGCCCTCACCGACGCCGCCGAGCTGCACGCGATGCGCGGTCGGCTCTCCGACGGCCGTGTGTACCTGGAACAGGCTCTCTCGATCTACGGCAGCCTGGGTGCAGTCTGGGACGCGGCACGTGCCACCGCCCGGCTTCGCGCGGTCTCCGTGAGCCGCGGCACCCGCGGCCCCCGCAACACCGCCCGCTCGGGATGGGAAGCGCTCACCTCCACCGAGCGCATCATTGCCGGCCACGTCGCTGCCGGACATTCCAACCCCGAGACGGCCACCCGCATGTGCATCTCGCGCCGCACCGTCAGCACCCACGTCTCCAACATCCTGCGCAAGCTCGGACTGACTTCGCGCATAGAGCTAGCCACCGAGGTGATCCATCGCAACAGCAACCCCGAACACCAGCAGCCCTGAACCATAGGTCAGTTGGTGGAAGTCAACACCACCATGCCCGACCCCGAGCCCGACCCCGCCGCCACGCGTTCACCGGGCCGCCTGGTCCGTGACTTCGTCGCCCCCGGCGTCGAACGGGACCTGCGTGGCTGACTTCACGCACGTGGCCACCGGGGCACCATCTACGTCGTGTTCGACGTGACCACCCTCTCCCGCCACATCGGCGGATGGTCTGCGTCGATACCGAAGGAAGCCCAACTCGTCCTGCTTGCGCCGGATCTGGCCTGTGGCAGCGCGACCGCGAACGCCGCCCGCCGAGACCGGGCAATCCGGTACACCACCCCGACGCCGGTTCGGGGCACCTCACTGGGGCAGGTCTTGCTCGGTCCAAATGCATTTGCCATCGCGGAGGTAGCGCGCGCCCCAGCGCTGGCAGGTGGCGGCGACGAGTTGCAGGCCACGACCGCCCTCGTCGGTGTAGGTGGCGCGGCGGATGCGCGGGGTGGTGAGGCTGCAGTCGTAGACCTCGCAGATCAGGGAGTTGCTGCGCAGCAGGCGCAGGCTGATGGGGCCTTTGGCGTGCCGGACCACGTTGCCGACCAGCTCGCTGACCAGCAGTTCGGTGGTGAACGCCAGGTCGTCCAGCCCCCAGGTGGCCAGCTGTCTGCGGACGTAATGGCGGGCTTGTCCGGCTGCCTGGGGATCGTCGGGAAGGCTACAGGTGGCGATGTCGGCGGCGGCGGTGCTCCGGGTGTGGGCGATGAGCAGCGCCGCGTCGTCATTGGTCTGCTCGCGGTCGGGCAGCGGCGCGGAGACGACCGTGTCGCACAGGTCTTCCAGACCGTCGGCGTCGGCGGCGTCGCCCGAGAAGTACGACGCCCGGCTGGCCGCCTGCGACAGGGTTCGCCTGAGCTGGGCCAGCCCCTGCTCGGTGTCGCGAGTAGCGGACTCGACCAAGCCATCGGTGCACAACACGAGCAGGCTCTCCTCCGGGAGGTGCAGCTCGTGGAGGTCGAAGGGTGGGGTGGCGGCGCCCAGCGGCGGGTCGGGGCTCGGGGAGGGAGTTTGGGAACCCGAAGAGTCGCGCATGCGGTCAGCCGACGGTCAGCACGGCGTTGCCTCGGATGTTCCGGCCGCGCAGGTCGGTGATGATGTCGGCGGTGCGGCTCCAGTCGCGTACCGAACCGATCTCGGGGTGCAGTCGGCCGGCGGCGACCAGCCGGACCAGGGCGGTCAGGTCCTGGCCGTATGTCGTGTCCGAGGTTGTGTAGTCGAAGTGCGTGATGCGGGCCTGGTTGGGGCCCTTGAAGAAGTCGAAGAAATTGAGGGCGACGGGCTCGCGGCTGGCCTGCCCGAACCACACCAGCTGTCCGCCCGACGCCAGTTGGGCCAGGGCCGCGGGCAGACTGGCGCCGCCGACCGACTCGAAGACCACGTCGTATGGGCCCTGCGCCTCGTCCACCGACGTGATCAGCTCGACGGCGCCGAGCGGCAGCAGCCGTGCGCCGCGTTCGGCGGTGGCGGTGACTGCGGTGATCTCCGCGCCGGAGGCGGCGGCCAGCTCGGTCAGGTAGTGGCCGACGCCGCCGCTGGCCCCGGTGAGCAGGACACGGCGGCCGGCGAGCGGGCCGGCGGCGCGCAGCAGTCGCAGTGCGGTGATCCCGGCGAGCGGGAGGGCCGCTGCGGTCACGGCATCGAGGCTGTCCGGTAGTTCGGCCAGGCTCGCAGTGGGCACGGCGACGCGCTCGGCCCAGCCGTACGCGGGCGGATGAGCCACCACGCGGGTGCCGGCAGCCGGTCCTGTGCCATCGGCCGCCGCCCGTATGACGGTGCCGGCGACGTCCTTGCCCGGGCGCCAGCCCGCCCAGCGGCGCTCGAGGCCGCCATCGAGCTGGAAGGTCTCGCCGCGGTTCACGGAGTACGCCTCCACCGCGACGACCGCCTCGTCGGCGGCGGGCTCGGGCTCGGCGGCCTCACCGAGGACGACCGGCTTGTCGGTGTCGGCGGCGGATCCGGGCAGTATGGCCTTCATGGTTCACAGCTCCTGTTGAAGTATGCGGGTGTTCAGGGGACTTGCGGGTGGGAGTCAGGCGAAGACGACGGTCTTGGCGTGGAGGGTGTCGAAGTACTCGCGCACGGCGGTGATCCGGCCCTCCCGGACTGTGAAGATCGCCAGGCAATGTTGGTCGTAGCGGCCGCCCGCCCGGGCCAGGCCCCGGGTGTTCCACTCGGCGAGGACCCGTTCGCCCTCCGCGATCAGCCCCTCGAACTCGAACTCCATCGACTCCGGCACCAGCCGGGCCACCATCACCGGCACGAACTCGTCGAGGATCTCGTCCGGGCCCGTCCACGTTCCCGACACCGGCAGATCACCGGCGAGCGTCCAGGTCGCATCGGGTGCGAAGAAGTTGCGCAGTGCATCCATGTCGCCCTTCATCAGGGTTTCCATGTACGCCTGGACAACTGCCTTGCTCGCTACAGTGATTTCCTGCTTGTTCATGAGTGAGGCCCTCTCGTGGCGTGCTCCTTCTGACGCCTTGAACACTAGGAAGATGTCGCCGGGGAAAGGAAAGACCTGTTCGCACCAGGCCCAGAACAAACGGGCATAAGTGCAGGTCATGGCTGCTGTAGGGTGCCCGGCATGGCTGAACTCCGTCGTCTCCGCTACTTCCTCGCCGTGGCCCGGGAGCGGAGTTTCACCCGGGCCGCCGAGCGTCTGCACATCGCCCAGCCCGCCCTCAGCCGCCAAATACGCCAGCTGGAACAGGAATTGGGCGTACGGCTCCTCGACCGCACCACTCAGTCCGTGGAGCCCACCGAGGCCGGCCGGCTGCTCATGGACCGCGGGGCCGCTCTGTGCGAGGAGGCCGACCGGCTGTGGCGGGACGTACAGGGCTTCGCCGCGGGTGAGAACGGCAACCTGTCGGTCGGCTACAGCGCGAGCACCGGCTACGAGACCACGCCCACCCTGCTCGCCGCCCTGGCCGAGGCCCATCCCGGCATCAAGACCGGCACCCGTCTGCTGCCCACCGCCGAGATCCTGGCGGGCGTCGCCGACGGCACCCTCGACGCCGGCCTGGTCCGCTGCCCGCCACCGACCCCCCAACTGGTCCGCACCCTGCTACGCCTGGAACCCCAGGGCATCATCATGCCCAAAGACCATCCCCTGGCCGCCGGTTCGGACGTCGACGTCGACGCGCTCGCCGACGAGACCATCCTCGTGCACGCCCGCCACGACAACCCCGGGCACTACGACGCAATCACCGGCATCTTCGACCGCGCCGGAATTGCCCCACAGTTGCGCGAACGCCATCTGTCCTTCGACGCCGCCCACATGCCCGTCACCCAGGGCCAAGCTGTCTCCGTCGTCGGCGAATCCGCCCGGCCCGGCCTCCCGGCCGGGCTGGTGTGGCGGCCACTGTCCCCGGCAGCGGCCATCGAAATCCACCTGCTCACCCGCGGCACCGCCGAACGGCCCGCCACCGCCCGGCTGCTGCAGGTCGCCTCCCGCACCGCCCGCACCCACGGCTGGATCCACTCACCGTCCTAACCTGCCTACGGCCCGAACCGGGTCCTCCGTACCGCCTCTGGCCTGCGGCCATGCCGACTCGTTCTGGAGCAAGGCGGATCACGGACATGACCACCGACTGCCCTGCGCCATACGGGGTGCTCGACGACAGGTTCCGGTACGGAGAAGTGGGCTGCGGGTGATCGGCAGTTGGAGAACTCCACGTGGGATCCCGCTGCGTGGAGGGGCCGCTGTGCATACCGGCTTGGCGCCAGCTGAACTGGAGCGGCATCCCCAGCGAGCCGTGTGCATCGTGAAGCTTGCAGGCCACGAGGGCTGGTGTGGTGGCGGGCGGGATGCTCGGCCGGTGTCCACGGTGGAGATCGTCTGACGTGCCGGCCGCTGATGAGCTACGGGCCGGCTATGGCATGCGGATGCTGCGTGTGACATCTGCGGCGCCGCTCAAGTGGACCCGCAGCCCCGACGCGTCGTGATGTGCGGTGGCGGTGATCGTGGAGGGACTGCCGAGGGAGTCCCCCATGTCGACGGCGATGTCGCTGATGCCCTGGCCGGCCAGGTGCGCAGCGAGGCAGGCGGTGCTGTTGGCGTTGGCGATGTCTTCCGCGACGCCGATCGACGGGGCGAACATGCGGGCCGCGACGCGGCCGGTGGGCGTCGGCACCGAGTAGGCGTAGCAGCCCAGAAAACCGAGACGGTCGCAGGCGGCACGGAGCCGTTCGAAGTCCGGGCTGAGGGTGGTGAGAGCGGACCGCGTAGTAAGGGGAACCAGCAACCGCGACCGCCCCACTGAGGCGACGCGGGTACCGGGAGCGAGTGTGCCCGAGGTGACACCGAGTGCGGGCAGGGCAAGGTCGCACTCGATCGCTGTGGGCCTGCGGAGGTCTACGGGACCGGGGTCGAAGGCGGCATTGACATGCGTCTGGCGATCACGCTCCCGGGCCTGACCGCCCTCCTGGTTCTCCTGGGCGAGCACGTGGACCTCGCCCTCGCCCTGGTGCTCTACCTGCTCGCCGTTGTCGTGATCGCCCTGGTCGGCGGCCTCGTTCCCGCACTGGTGGCCGCTCTCGCCGCGGGACTGCTCGCCGACTACTACTTCACCCCGCCGATGCACTCGTTGCGCGTCCAGCACCTCGCCGACGTCATAGCGCTGGTGGTGTACGTCGTCACGGCCGTCATCGTCGGCATGGCCGCGGGTGCGGCCGCACGCAGCACGTACCGGGCCGTCCGCGCGAGTTCCGAGGCCCGGGCACTGAGTCGGCTGGCCACCGCCATGATGCACGGCCAGGACCTGCCGACGCTGCTCGAACAGGTACGGGAGGACTTCGGCCTGGAAGCGGTGAGCCTGCTGGAACGGGATACGGGGCATGCCGCCGAGCCCCGCTGGTACGTCATCGCCAGCACAGGCGAGGATCCACCCGAGCGCCCGTACGATGCGGATGTGGACAGCCCCGTCGGCGACGACCTCACCCTGGCCGCCCGAGGGCGCCCGCTGAGCAGCGACGACCAGCGCGTACTGGGAGCGTGCGCGGCCCAATTGGGCATGGCCTACTCGCACGGCCGGCTCGCTGCCCACGACGCCGAAACCGGCCTGCGCGCCGCAGCCGAACACACCAGGGCCTCGCTCCTCCTCACCGCGAGCCGAGACCTGCGGGGCCCACTGAGCACAGCCGACGAAGCGCTGGATGGCGTCGGCGTCGGCGTCGGCACGGATACGAGGGAGAGTCGGACCCTCGCCATAGCCCGGTCGTCGGTGCGGCGTGCGGTCCAGCTTCTCTCGGACCTCGACGAGTTGAGCCGCCTGCACGCCGGGGCACTGGACCTGTATCTGCGACCGGTCGATCTCGACGAGCTACTGACCGCTGTTCTGGACGACTTGGGTCCCGGTGGCCATACGATCCAGTGCAGCCTGCCGGAGCTGCTGCCCGACGTGATCGCCGACGCGGCCGTGCTCACGCGCGTGCTGACCGCTCTGGCGGCCGAGGCCCAGCGCCACAGCCCGCCGGACCGGCCCGCGCGGCTGACAGGCAAAACCCGGTCCGGTCAGGTGGAAATCCATATGACGGACGGAACCAACGACGAAGTGCAGGGCGCGGAACGCGGCACACATCCGAGTCGCACGCCGGACAGCCTGACCCTGCGGATGTGCCGTGACCTCACGGAGACCATGGGGGGCACCCTTGAAACCGCACCCGTCGGCCCCGGCTTTGCCGTGACGCTCACGCTTCCGGCGGCGGCCTCCCGGCGGCCGATCACCCCGGCTGCGCCCTCCCCGGCGGAGGGTCAGTGACTCGCGTCAGCCACTGCCCGGGTGCACCGAAGTCACCGACCGTCGATCACTGCAGGCCTGAGACCTTGAAGACCGTGAGGGCCGTCTCGCGGTCGATACGCTCTGCCAGCCGGCGCAGGGCGGTCTCGCCGCACAGCAGAGTGCCGCGCCGGATCGATGTGCGGGTGTCCGTGTCGAGGCGGCGCCACATCGCGGGATTGCGGACCAGGACGGTCGGATCGATCTCGACCTGGCTTCCCTCCGTGTCGCGGAGGATCATCCGCTGGGCCACCCCGTCGGACCACCTGACCGAGACGAGGGAGTCGGTGCGGACAGTGTCTCCGACCAGCAGTCCTCGGGCGCTGAGCAGACCGGGACCTGCGGAGACCCTGGACGGCAGCAGGATCACGAAGAGGAGGGCGGCCAGGCCGGTCCAGAGGACGCCGCGGGTCGCGTCGAGCTTGCCGAAACCCGCGTCCATGGCGAGCAGGGCCGAGTGCAGGAGGGACGCGACACCGATGGCCGAGCGCATCTCGCCGGCCCAGTGGATGTCGCGTGTGATAGGCCCTCGAGGCTCCGCGCCGGCGTGAGCACCGGTTGCGGACTGCGTGAAACGTCGTCCCATGGGGGTGACGTCAGGGCCGGTACGGGCCTCGACACCGGACCCTGACGCACCGCTGATGTGATGGCTACGGCATTTTGACGGCGCTCCGGTTCGAGACCAACCCCAGGCCGTTCAGTGGCCTGGCGGGCCGGTGGTGACTGGCGCGGGATTCCACGGTGCGGGGGCAGGCGGTGGCTCGAACGGTCCGGCCCGGTTGGCCATGAGGATCAGCAGCGTCCCGACGACGAGCACGGTGATGACGATGAGGGCGAGCCCGACGGGGTTGCGAGGGTTGTAGTAGTAGCGGTTCGTTCCCCACTTGCTCCGCTTGAAGACCGGTTCGTCGTCGTGATGCACAGGCTGCGTCCTAGCTGGGTCGAAGGTATGGGGAGGCGCGCATTCCCCAGCGGCCATTGCGGTCAGGAGGCGCAGCCCACTGCCTTCTGGGCCGCGGGGAAGTACACGGTCATGAGACGGGTGAGGGCCTCACGGCGTGCGGGTACGTCGGAGGCCTTGATGGGCGGGTAGATCTCGACGACGAACTGGCTGGGTTTGCCCTCGTAAGTGCAGCGTGCGACCGCGACGGCCATGGAGTCGGCAACGTGGGCGGCGTCGCCCACGTCGATCTGGACGGGATTGCCGGAGCTCTCCAAGCGCTGTCCGATGCCACCGATGACGTCTTCGTCCGCCGTGGTCACGTCGCCTTTCACGGTCAGGACGGTGTTCTTGTCCACGGTCAGTTCGCACCGCGGAGCGTACGGCCTGGCTGCGTACGTCGACTGCTCCAGCTTGGCGCCGGGCGGAAGCAGCGGTGCGGTGAGGGCCGAATCGACGGCCACGCCGCATAGGTCGCCCGGCAGTGCGTACTCCCTGCTCTCGCTGCACCCGGTCACGGAGATCAGTGCCGCGGCCCCCGCGGCGGCCGTCATGGCAGTGCGCAGGCGCTTCACTGGGTGCCTGCCAGACCCTTGGCAGCAACGTTCCCCGTCACAGCGGACGTGTTGATCTCCTGCTCCAGCGTGCGCGGCGTGTAGGGGTGCCCGGGGTTCGCCTTGGCCCATTCCTCGGAGAGAGCCCTCAGCTGGTTCTCCCGGTGCGTGAACGTCTTCGCGTTCTGGTCCTGGACTCCCGCGTCGATCCGCGCCTGTTCGTCGAGCTGCCACTGGTAGGCGAGGGCGTCGACACCTCGTTGCGCTATGTCGCCGACCACGGGGATGAAGTTGGCGGCTCCGCCGAAGCCGTGGTAACGCCACTTGGCTTCCCACGTGGGGTCATCCTTGTCGGTCTTGAGGGCCTGGTAGCGGGCCTCTTCGAGGAAGCCGACCGTACGGCCCGCATCTTGCAGCGTCTCGTTGGGGTCACGCGGCTGTTCTGCGTGAATGTCTTTGATCATTTCTCGGTTCATGGCCTCGTTGAGCATGCCGTAGGAATTCTGGTCGCGGGAGACCTGCTTGCTCACCTCCAGGAGGTGATGGCGGTCGAGCTGGCGGGGGTCGTCCGGCGTGTCCGACATGGCGCTGGCCGAGTGGTGTACGACATCGCTGTGGGCGGAGAGAACTTTGGCCATGTCGTCGCGCATCTCGGACGGGAACTCGTCGCCCCGCTCGGAGAGGTACTTCAGGGAGCGGTCCAGAACCTGGCGGTGTTCAGGCGTGAGGTCGTCGGGACGCGTTGTCATGTTGTTGGGGTCGACTCCCGTGGCCGCAGAGACCAGGGCGGCGCCCGTGGCCTCCCGTGCGGCGTTGCCGTCCTTGGTGTTGAGGGGCGTGTCGTCGAAGGTCTGCCGGTCGCCGAGGACGTACTGGGCGTTGTCGGTGGGCTGCGTCGCGTTGAAGAACTCGGTCGCCGCGTTCGGGCTGGCGGCCAGGGCGGTCATGAAGCCGGTCATGGGGTCGCGGCCGAAGTCCTCGCCGATGAAGTTCATCTTGGGCACCGGTGGCACGCCGCCGTTCCAGTAGTTGGCCGGGAGCTTCATCTTCTTCTCGGTGGCGACGAGCGCGTTGCCGTAGTCGTTCAGGAAGCGGTTGTCCCAGTCGCCGCTGCGCATGAGGTTGCTCGTCACCTGGTAGCCGTAGACCTGGCTGCCGCGGGTCTGGATGCGCTCCTCGCCCAGCTTGACCATGTCGTTCTCCCAGGTGCGCATGGCCGGGCTGTCGGACTGGGTGGCGCCGGCCAGGGTGAGGGAGAGGTTGCGCTGGAAGTCGCCGAGCTGGTCATGGCGGGAGCGCTGCAGGGTGCCGCCGTCGGAGGGGTCGGCAAGGTCCGCCCAGAAGTCGAGCAGGCCGCGCGGGCCGATGGTGGTGGCGAGCTTCTCCTGGAAGAGGCGATCGTCCTTGTACTTGGCGAGATCGCGGTTGAGTCTGTCGAACTCCTCCGGGGACATGTCATCGCCCTTTGTCCCTAGGAGTTTCGCGATCCGGTCGGCGTCCTTCATGGCGTCCGCGGCGCGGTCGCGGTCGTAGTAGGCGGCGTCGGAGAAGCCGTACGGGGTCTGGCTGACCAGCATGGTCAGCGCCTGGGCGGCCGTCGTGTCGCTCTCGGTGGCGCCCTC
The DNA here is from genome assembly GCF_041106355.1 of Streptomyces sp. BF23-19. Classification (NCBI taxonomy): domain Bacteria; kingdom Bacillati; phylum Actinomycetota; class Actinomycetes; order Kitasatosporales; family Streptomycetaceae; genus Streptomyces; species Streptomyces sp. BF23-19. The sequence continues at coordinate 65,037 of NZ_JBGBPT010000019.1, forward strand.
GAGGATCCGCTGTACCTCGTCTCGGAGGGCGGTCGCATCGTCCTCGGTGTGCTCGGGCACCGTCGTGCCCTTGGCGGCGCGGTCGGGGTGGATGTTCATCGTGACGGTGAAGCCGCCATTGCCCGCCGGCACCACGGTGAGGTTCTTCTCCAGCCCGCGCCGGATGGCCTCGTTCAGCCTGGCCTTGTAGTCGACGAGCTCACCGTGGGTGTCACGCAGGATGTTCCCGATACTGGTGGCCTCGGTGGCGGCGTCGGCGAACTCCTTGGCGGTCTTGCCGATGAACTCCCGGGTCACGGTCGCGTTCACTCCAGCCCAGTCGGCCTTCGCGGCCTTACCGCCGAGGTCGCCACGGGCATCCGACTCCAGCTCCCACAATTTCGTGGCCATGGCCGTCCAGTCCGCGACGGCGGTTGACAGCTTCGAGAGGTCCGCGAAACGCAGTGCGTCCAGGTCCATCAGTGCTGCGCCCTTTCCTCGAATCCTGTATTGAGCTGCGCGAACTTGAACTGGGTGGCGATCCAGTACTCGCCTTCGGCGTGCGCGTTCTGCGTGTAGTCGAGGTGGTTGGAAATGTGGGCGCAGGCGTCCAGCAGCGTTCCCACCTGGTCGTGCCACTTGTCCGCGAGCGTCGAGAGGGCGGTCCCCAGAGCGAAGTCCTTCTTCAAGGAGCCGGCCGCCTCGTGCGTACTGGCCTTGGCATGGTCCCCATCGGTGCCGAGCCTTTGCCGCAGCTTGAATGCGGCGTTGCCTACTGCCGCCAGGTCCTTCTGGGTGACCACCAGATCCCCCTGTGGCCCGGGCCCGCCGCCCCCTCCGGGATCGAGCTGATTGAGCCGCATTGCCGTCTGGTTGGCAGCAGCGGCTGACTTGAGCTCTGCCCATTCGGCATCGAATGACATAGGACCCCCGTGGTGAGAGTGACTTGATCGGTGAGCGAGTTCGGTCCAAGCGAGATCATTGGGCCGGATGAGGCCGGCGGCCTGCGGGGCGTGGTTGGACACCGGTCATCAGAATGTCCAGGCCGCGGCGTGTGGTCACCAGCACGACGCGGTCGTCGTGGCGCAGGACCCGTCCGTGTGGTGGTCGCCAGTTGAAGGCAGGCCGGTCCGCGCGGAATCCGCCGAGTGTGTCCGTCGAGGAGGCCGACCGGCGGCTGGTCGCGGGGCCGACAGCGAGTACGCGCCACTCGTGTTCCTTGAAGGCCTCGTGTATGGAGTGCCCTTCGAGTTCCGGGTGGCCGGCGACGTCCACGACGGTGAAGAGCAGGGATCCGCGCTCCACCGGCATGACCCCCAGTACGTGGCGGCCCATCATCGCGGCGGCGAAGGAGGGCGCGGCCAGCGCCGAGACGCTGCGGCTGCGGGTGAGCGCGTCCGGGTAACCGGCGCGCATGGTGCGGGAGACGGTGGCGGCGAAGTCGTCGCCGTACAGGCGCATCACGGCGCGCACGCGGGGGTTGCTCTCGCGTGCGGCCATCACGATGTCGAGGTTCTCGCCGTCGTCGTGCGTGAGGACGAGGAGCGACTTGCCGGTGCCGATGCGGGCGAGATCGAGGACCCCGGGAGCGGCGGCGTCCTCGAGCAGCAGGTGCACTCCGAGCTCGCGTGCCAGCGCGACCCCTCGGGCCTGCGGGTCCCGCTCGATGACCACGACCTTGTGGTCGGTCGTACACAGCTGAGCCAGGACGCGCGTGCCGATCTTGCCGAGGCCGACCAGGACGATGTGGTCGTGCAGACCCGTATCCGGTACGTGGTTGGCCGATGCCGTGCGGAAGGCCAGGGTGGCGTTCATGGCGGCGGCCACGACGAGAGGGAGTACGGCCAGGCCGACGAAACCCGCGATGAGCTGCAGGACCTGGCGGGCCGTGGACTCCTCGGTCGCCGGGTCGCCCATGGTGAAGATGTCCAGCAGTGGCAGGTACACCGACTTCCACAGCGGTCCGTCCTCCACGACGGCCGTCGCCGTGGCCAGTAGCACCACGGCCGCGGCGAGCACACCGAAGACGGCGGTCACTTCGCGGGAGACGAAGATCTTCCAGGGCAGGTGCCCGAGCCGGTCGCTCAGCCAGTCCCGATAGGCCGGCCGCCTGGCGGGGGACGCCGGCGCGTGGTGGTGGGTCACCTCTTCGAGCATGAGCCGGCCGTGCGTGAACTGCCGGTGGTAGGCGGTCGCGGTGTCGGGCAGCAGTTGGGTGCCGTTGGCGCCCGGTGTTTCCGCGCTGTCCTCGCCCATCGGGTCGTCCATGTGCGTACCGGAGAGAACGGCGAGCGTGGCCAGGTCCGTCGCGTGGGGTGGAGTTCCGGCGGGGCGGACCACTCCGCGGAACACCTTGCCCTCGACCTGGAGGGTGGGCCCGTGCCCGACTGCCGCAGCGGCCACCAATTCGGGGACGGCCGTGTCCGCGTCGGAGAGCACCGTAGTGGACGCGTCGATGAACGCGTCGTCCTGCCCGGCGTGCGCGGCTGCCGCCCGGTCGAGGAGCAGTTCGAGATGGCGACCGCGGTCCCGGTTGAACATGCGGATGACCAGTCGTACGGACGGATTGATGCTGCGGGCGAGCAGGGCAGCGGTCATGTTGGTCTGGTCGTCGCCGTAGGTGAGGGCAACCGCCGCGGCACGCTCGACTCCGGCCTCCCGGAGGGTCTGCTCGTCGGGCCGCGCGGAGATGAGCAGCTCCACGGGGGAGTGCGGATCCCGGTGCAGGGCGACGACCTCGGCGCCGTGCCCCTCGCGGCGCGACGGCAGGACGACCGTGACAGCCTCGCCGCACACGGCGTCGAGTTCCTGTGCCAGGCGGTGTGCGAGGCCGTCGTCACCACAAATGACCACGTGCTGGGAGCGCTGCCCGACTCGCGCTCGGAGCTGGAGGGTTGCGGACATGCGGTCAGAACCGCCCTGCTGTCTCATCGGTGGCGACGGGCAGGGACAGGACCATGGTCAGTCCTCCGCCGGGGGTGTCCTCGGGTGTGAGCGTGCCGTCCATGGCCTCGGTGAGTCCCCTGGCCAGGGCGAGGCCGAGGCCGAGTCCGGCGGTGTTGTCGCGGTCGCCGAGGCGCTGGAACGGTTCGAAGGCACGCTCGCGGTCGTCGGCGGCGATCCCGGGGCCCCGGTCGGCGATCCTGATGTCGACCCGTCCGGCCAGGGCGCCGGCCGTCACCAGCACCGGGCGCTCCGCGGGTGCGTGGCGGACCGCGTTGCCGACGAGGTTGGCCAGCACCCGTTCCAGCAGCGGCGGATCGGCTTGGAGCGCCGGTACGGATTCGAGGTTCTGCACATCGACGGCGGGCCCACCTCCGGGTGTCAGGTCCAGTGAGTCCAGGGCGGCCGGCAGAACTTCCTCCAGTGTGGTGGCCCGCAGGTCGAGCGTGAGGGCGCCGGCTTGGAGGCGGCTGAGATCGAGCAGGTTCTCCACCAGGCGGTTGAGCCGGTTCAGGGACACCTCGGCGGAGGCCAGCAGTTCCGCGCGGTCCTCGAGGGAGAACTCGATCTCCTGGTTGCGCAGTGAGCTGACCGCGGCCAGCGCCCCTGCCAAGGGGGTCCGCAGGTCGTGGCCGACGGCCCGGAGCAGGGCGGTGCGCAGGCGGTCGGCGGCCTTGATGGGTTCGACCTCGGCGGCGGCCTCGGCCAGCCGGGCCCGCTCGACGGCCGCGCCGACGTGCGCGGCGAAGGCGGCCAGCACGCGGCGTTCGGAGGACGGCAGCGTACGGCCGCGCAGGACGAGGAAGGCCTCGGGGCCCGCCGCCACCACGAGGGCGGGGCCGGTCGCGCTGCCTGTGTCGCAGGCTTCCGGAGCCAGCTCGACGGTGTCCATGCCGAATGTTTCACGCGTACGTTCCAGCAGCGCCGGGATCGTCTGGTCGCCGCGGACGATGCTGCCGGCGAGGGACGACATCGTCTCCGCCTCCGCCGTAGCACGAGCCGCACGGCGGGAGAGCCGCAAGGACCTGTCCGCCGCGGCGGCCACGGTGGCGGCGACGACGGCGAAGACCACTAACGCCAGCACGCTGTCCGGGTCGCTCATGGTGAACTCGCCTATGGGCGGCATGAACCAGTAGTTGAGGAGCAGTGCGGCGGTCAGCGCCGCGATCAGGGCGGAGGTCACTCCGCCGATGCAGGCCACGCACACGACGGCCACCAGGAAGAGCAGCGCCTCGCTGGTGAGGTTCAGTGTGCCGCGCATGCGGTCGAGGCCGAGGGTGAGCAGCACCGGGAGCACCACGCCGGCCACGGGTCCGGCGATGAGCCGGGAGGTGGGGAGGGTACGGCGCCGGGACGGGAGCAGCCGGCCGTGGCCCGCCCGCTCGTGCGTGACCATGTGGACGTCGATGTCCTCGGACAGCGCCACGACGGTCTCGCCGATCCCGCGTCCGGTGAGGAAACGTTCCAGCCGACGGCGGCGGCTCGTACCGAGGACGAGCTGGGTGGCGTTCTCCGCCATCGCGAAGTCCACCAGTGCGGAGGGCACTTCGTCGCCGACGACGGAGTGGTAGCTGCCGCCCAGGTGCTCGACCAGGGCCCGCTGGCCGGCCAGAGCCGCGTGCGAGACCCCGGCGGCGAGCCCGTCGCTGCGCGCGATGTGCACGGCGAGCAGTTCACCGCCGGCGGACCGGCCGGCGATGCGTGCCGCGCGACGGATGAGGGTCTCGCCCTCGGGACCGCCGGTGAGGGCGACCACGACGCGTTCCCGGGTCTCCCAGACATCCCCGATGCCGTGCTCGGTGCGGTACTTGTGGAGGGACTCGTCCACCCTCCCGGCCAGCCACAGCAGGGCCAGCTCCCGCAGCGCGATGAGATTACCGGGACGGAAGTAATTGGCCAGCGAGGCGTCGATCCGCTCCGGGGGATAGATGTTGCCGTGTGCCATGCGGCGGCGAAGTCCCTCGGGGGGTATGTCGACCAGCTCGACCTCATGGGCGCGGCGCACGAACTCATCGGGCACCGTCTCGCGCTGCGGGACACCGGTGATCTTCTCGACGACGTCGCTCAGCGACTCCAGGTGCTGGATGTTGAGCGTGGTGACGACATCGATTCCGGCGGCGAGGACGTCCTCGACGTCCTGCCAGCGCTTCGGGTGCCGGCCGCCCCCAGGGACATTGGTATGGGCGAGTTCGTCGATCAGCACCACCTGTGGCCGTCTGGCCAGCAGCGCTTCACGGTCCAGCTCCGTGTACCGGCCGCCACGGTATTCCTGTCCCGCCGGCGTGAGGATCTCCAGGCCGTCCAGCTTCTCCTCGGTGTGCCGGCGCCGGTGGCACTCCACGAAACCGGCCACCACATCCGCGCCGCGGGCGGCCCGGCGGTGTGCCTCGTCGAGCATCCGGTACGTCTTGCCGACGCCGGGGGCCGCACCCAGAAAGACCTTGAGCCTCCCCGGCCGTACGGCAGGGTGTCCCGCGTCGGCCACCGGGCCCGCCTCGTGCGTGGTCGTCATGCTCAGAACTTCTCGGGGAAGAACAAGGCCAGGACCAGGTACCCGACCAGGCTGACCGCGACGATGATGCCTACGACAGTTTCCGTGCTCACCCGTACCCGACTCCTCCGCACGTCCTCAACTTCACCAGCGAACAGCAGCGATGACGCGAAGGAAACGGCCCTGACGCACTCCTGACGCGAGTCGACCGGGACTTTGACGGTGTATTGACGGCCGTTGCATCGATAGGGTGAAGGCGGTGTGCCGGGAAGCCTGGTCGGCGTCGCGTGACCGCATGGTCCGCGTCGACTCGGGTGGGGGCGGAATGCGCAGCGTCGGTACGGTCTTGTTCCTCGTGGTGCTGGCCACGGTCGTGGCCACAGGTGCCCGCCGCTGGCGAATCCCCGCACCCTCACTGCTCGTTGTCGCCGGGCTCGTCGTCGCGCTGATACCGGGCACTCCGGAGATCCGGGTCAGTCCGGAGGGCATCGGCCTCATCGTTCTGCCGCCGTTGCTGTACGCCAGCGCCGAGGAACTGTCCTGGCGCGAGCTGCGGCTGGTATGGAAGCCGGTCAGCGTGCTCGCGGTCGGTCTGGTCTTGGCCTCGGCGGCCGCGGTGGGTCTGGTCGCATCGCTGCTCACCCCGCTGACCTGGCAGATGGCGCTGGTCCTGGGGGCTGTCCTCGCGAGTACGGACCCGGTGGCGGTCACCGCGCTCGGTCGGCGCCTCGCCCTGCCTCCCCGCGTCCAGGTCCTCGTGCAGGCCGAGAGCCTCTTCAACGACGCCACTTCGCTCGTCCTCTTCCGGGTCGCGATCGTCGTTGCCGCGGCCTCCGGCGGGGTGTCGTGGCAGGCGGCGGGCACCGAGTTCGCGCTGCTCGCCGGCGGCGGCATCCTCATCGGAGGTGCAGTTGCCGGGGTCGTTGCGCTGATGCGCCGCAGGACCGAGGACCCCGTACTGGAGACCGTCATCGCCCTGGTGACCCCGTACGCCGCCTACGTGCTGGCCGAAGCGGTGCACGCGTCCGGCGTGACCTCCGTTGTCGTGGCGGGCGTGGTGCTCGGAGGCCGGGCGGACCGGTTCACCAATGCCCGCATACGGATCCAGCTGCATGCCGTCAACGGCACCGTGGTCTTCCTGCTGGAGAGCGTCGTCTTCAGCCTGATCGGCCTCACCCTGCCCGGCCAGGTCGCCGCGCTGACCGCTGACGACGGGCTCTGGCCGCTGTACGCGCTGGCGGTCGCCGCGACCTTGATCACCGTTCGCCTGCTGTGGGTCCTGCCCCTCTCGGCCGTCGTCCAGCGGAACGCGGGCGTACGTCCCTCCTGGCGCGTCCCGGCCGTGCTGACCTGGGCGGGCACGCGCGGCGTCGTCCCACTGGCCGCGGCCCTCTCCATCCCGGTCGCGGAGGGCGACGGCAGCCTCCTGGGCCAGCGCCCGCTCGTGCTCGTCCTGACCACGTCGGTGGTGGTGGTCACCCTCGTCGCCCAGGGCTTCACCCTGGCCGACGTGGTCCGTCGCTCCGGAATCGCCCTCGAACCGGATCACACCGAACGCGAGGAGGCCTCCGCCCGGTGCGCCCTTGCCGCAGCGGGCATCCGTCGGCTGGACGAGGTGTCCGACCTCGAAGCGGTACCGGACGTCGTGGCAGACCGGCTCCGGCGCAGCCTCCAGGCCCGGCTCGAACACGCCCGCGACCGCCTGGAGGAAGCCGACCTGGCTGAATCCGCAGACCAGGTCTACCGGCTGCTGCGCCGTGACCTGATCCGGGTGGAGGCCGTGGAACTCCAGCGTCTCTACGACGAACACCACATCAGCGACACCACCCGCCGACGCCTTCAGCGCTCCCTGGACCTGGAGGAGGCGCGGCTGGACCTGGCGAGATGATGTCGAGCTGCGGCCCACACGGGTTCTTCCCGGTGGATCCCCTGGAGCGTCCGTGGTGACGATGGTGATAGGTTCATTAGCACCATGCTGTTGAAGCTGAACGTCGCGGACAATCGCCCTCTGCACGAGCAGGTCGCGGGTGCGATCAGACGCGCCATCGCCGAGGGCGAGTGCGCCCCGGGTGACCGCCTGCCATCGGCGCGCGATCTCTCCCAGGCATTGGGCGTGAACGTCAACACGGTCCTCCGCGGTCTTCGAGGGCTCCGCGACGAGGGACTGCTGGAGTTCCGGCGCGGTCGCGGTGTGACCGTGGCCGAGGGGGCGGACCAGCGTTCGGTGCTGCTCGACCGCGTGCGCGAACTGGTCGGTGACGCGGCGCATCTGGGGTACAGCAAGGCCGATCTCATGGAAATGATCAGGGGGCTGGCATGAAAGACAGTACGGAGCGAAGGGGCGGAGAATGGTGGGGTGTTGCGATCTGGGCCGTGGCGGTCTTAGCCGCGCTCGTCGCACTTCCCTGGGCCGCCGGTGACCGGCTGCCGGAGCGGTTGGCGACCCACTGGGGTGCCGGCTCCGGCGGGCCGGACGGTTCGATGCCGCTGTGGGCAGCCGCGCTGTTTCCCGGGTTGATCTGGCTGGTCCTGGTGCTGCTGACCGTCGTGCTCGCGCGGTGGCGTGAGGGGGCGACCTCAAGTCCGGCGATGCGGGGCTGGCCCGTATCCACACTGCTGTCCAGCGGTGTCCTCCTCGTTGGTGCGCAGGCGTCCATCGTCCGGGCGAACCTGGATCACACGGACTGGCGGCAGGCCGATTCCGTGGGTCTGTGGACGGTGCTGACGTTCGGGGTGGCGACCGTGGCGGGGCTGGCCGGGTGGGCGGTTGCCCGCCGCGGGCCGGCTGCGGCGCCGCACGCGGTTGCGGGCGGTCCGAGCATGGACGTTCCGGTCGGCGAGAGGTTCGTGTGGCTTTCCCGTACGACGAATCCGTGGCTCCGCTGGATCGGTGCCCTGTCCGGGCTGGTCGCGCTCGCTGCCGTACTCGTCGCGGTGAGCGGCCTGATCGAGGTGGAGTGGACGGTCGTCGCACCGTTCGCCACGGTCTCCGTCGCGGCTCTCTCGTGTGCCTCCGTACAGGCCCGCGTCACCGAGAAGGGCTTGGACGTGGCCTTCGGTCCGCTCGGCTGGCCGGTGCGGCGCTGGCCGGCCGAGGACATCGAATCGGCGCGTGCCGAAAACCGCACCCCCGCCCAGGTGGGGGGATGGGGGTATCGGCTGAGCGGCATGGGCACGACGGTGATGCTGCGCGGCGGAGAGTGCCTGGTGATCCACCCCCGGCGGGGGAGCGAGTTCGCGGTGAGCGTGGACGATGCCGAACGGGGCGCTGCCCTGCTGAACGCCCTGGGCGGGCAGCGCACCCACTGAGCCGGCGCGCGGGCTGCGTCACCCCGTCATTGCGACGCGAGGGCGGGCGCGGTGGCGGGGCGGCTCCGCTGCCCTGTGCCCGACCTCGTGTGCCAAGGCTCGGCCGGTGACGTGGTGGACGTATTCACGGGTCAGCCGGAAGCCGGCCGTCCAGGCCAGCAGTCGGCTGGGCCGGTTGTCGCGTGAGCAGCACCAGCTCGCGGTGTGTCCCCGTGCCTGGATGTCGGCCGTCAGGCCGGCGACGCAGGCCAGTGCGGTGGGGGCCCCTCCCAGCGGTAGCTGGGGGAGCTCACGGCGGCGATCGGGCACGGTGACGACCGCGATGTCCTCGTAGGCGCTGCCGAGGAAGTAGGTGCAGGCGACGGAGAGGACCCGCCCCTTGGCGAACGCGGCCCAGCCGTGGCCGGAGGCGGCGAGCCCGCCGGGTCCGCCCCAACTGGCATGGATCCAGGCGTTCTCGGAGTCCATCGCGGCCAGTGCCGGAACGTCTTGGGGAGTCAGCCGCCGCACCGTTACGCCACGCGGGGTGCGGGGGAGGGACACCGGTGCCTGAGGCTGGTGGACGTACAGCATCCGTTCCCAGGGGACGACGCGTTCGAATGCCGAGCCGAGCGACGGCCAGAACAGGGCGGGCGTTTCTACGTACCGGCCGGCGAACCGGGCCAGGGCGTCCTGGGTGAGCGCGCTCGGATCGCCGCGCAGCAGTACGTGGTCCGCGCAGCTGACGGCGAGGACGCGAGGCAGGTGGGGGCGGTCGGCCCACCAGAGGCCGACGCCCGTGGTCAGTACGTGCTCGGCGAGTGTCCCGGGACCGGGTGAGCCTGTGGGGAACCAACGGCTCAGGGCGGGGAGCTGCTGCGGGGAGATCTCGATCACGAATGTCTCCAGGTGGTGCTGCAACGGGTTCTCGGGCAGGGGGAGCGGGCGGCACAGGGGGAGCGGGCGGCACAGGGTAAGAGGCAGCGCAGCTCTGGGCCGTGGCTCGCCTTCAGGCGTTGTGGCCGACGGGCGCAGGCACCGGCAGGTTGGTCAGGAGGTGCGTGCAAGGCCCCGGGCCTGCCCGGGGCGAGGGCAGGCACGGGGCGGAAGCGGCCGCCCGCCCTACGGGTGACTGTTGGCGGCCGGGGATTGCGATCGGTGCGTCAGCGCACCGGCAGGTGAGCAGCGCGCGCGGCCGGGCGCACCGTATGCGGTGGCCGGTCGTCATGGAGCAGACCGCTGTTCACGTCGTTCATCCAACTGCTTGGTGAGACAGGGATCAAGGAGGTCGCCCAGTCCTTGACACAGCTCTGATACCGGCATGACCGGCCCCGGCCACGACGGGTGTTACCGATCACGGGCCGCACAACCCGCTCCGCCGCCCGCGGCTCACCCGCGGGGCAGTGTCACTTTCTCCTGGCCGCAGCCGATACGGCTGGACTCCGCCTCGACGTAGGCGGGCAGCAGGTCGTGGACGAACGTGAAGTCCTGCTCCCCGAACCTGTCCTTCTGCTCCACCATGAAGGTCACGTCCCCGGTCTGGCACCGCGCCCGGTACACGGCCCGGCTCACGTTGAACGATCCGTACCCGTTGGTGCCCTTGAAGGACGAGCCGCCCTTGAGGAGGTCCTGGGAGAAGACCTCGGCCAGGGCCGGATCCACGACCGTGGTCATCCGGACTGCGGCCTTGGGGTACCTGCCGGCGGCCTCGCAGATCCGGGCGGCGCCGCCGGCGCCGCTGACCCGGGCACGTGACAGGCTCTCGCGGTAGGCAGCGGGGAGGGCGAGGCCCTTGATCCCGCAGAAGGCGTCCGGCTGTGTGTCCCGCCACGCGACGACGTCCTTCGGCAGGTCCGGCGACCGGTAGACCCCGGAGCAGCCCAGCTCGCGTATGACGCCGTTGGCCGCGTCCACCGCAGCGTGCGCCAGAGCGGCGCGGTCCTCCCTCTCGTACTCCGACGAGATGTCAAGGCCCGCAGGCCCCATGCCGACGTCGACCACGACCGGGCCCTCGAACTGGGCGGGCCTGCCGGTACAGGACTGGGGAAGCGCCAGCCAGGCGCGGGAGGAGGAAGCCATGCCGGGCAGGCCCTCTCCGAGGGCCACCATGCCGGCCGCGAGGAACTCCTCGGGCCACTGCCGCCCGTCGCTTCCGTGGAGGCCGTCCAGCTTGTGCACCCGTACGGTCAGCTGCCTTCTGGCCCGGTCGTCCTTGTAACTGGTGATGCGGCACTGGCCGTAGGACAGTCCTTGGCCGTGGGGGTCGGTCTGCAGCATCTGCTCCTCGACCTCGGTCCTGCGGTCGCTGAAGAGGGACGACATGGTCGAGTCGCTGAGGGAGTCCCAGCAGGGGGCGGGGCCGAGCAGCGGCAGGGTGTCCGTACGCCAGGCGACGACGCCGGCCCCGAGAAGGCCGCCTGCCAGGACGCCCGCGGCGGCGGCCCGGACGGTGCGGTTCCGCAGCAGCCGGCGCAACAACGAGGGCCGCGCGGGAGAGGGCACCGAGGGAGCCAGGTCCTGGTCCTTGTCCGGCTGTCGGGCCGGGGTCGTTTCGCTGTCCACTGCTGGTGTCACGCTCTCTCCGTTGTCCGCCACGCTGCCGTTGTTGTCTGCGGTCACCGGTCCTCCCCGGCCTGGCACCCGATGCGCTTGCTCACGGACGCGGTGAAGTTCGCGAACACCTGCTGGTCGTCCGGGCGGCTCCGGCCCTTGAGGCCTGGCTCGACGTTCCCGTAGAACACGGTCCGCCTGCCGCCACAGGTGGCCCGCACCAGTCCCTGACCGTTGCCCTCGGGAAGCCCGTCGAACAGTGCGACCAGGCGGGGCTCGGACGCCATCACGAACTGCGCCGCCGGCTCATCGGGCACCCCCCGGGAGCGCCACACCACCGAACAGGTCTGGAGCCGCTCACCGACCACGCCCACCTGCTGCTGGTAGGCGGAGTCCTTTCCGAACTCGAAAGTCACCCCCGGAATCCTGCACAGAGGGGTGGAGGCCCTCTCGTCCTTCTCCGCGGTGACCACCATCGGCGAGGACAGGCGCAGCGGCTTCGCGGGCTTGCAGCCCGCCTTCGACGCAGCGGTGCCGGCCGCGTCCAGCAGCATCCGGGCGACGTCCATCCGGTTTCCGATGGTGAAGGGCATGGCCTTCTTCCCCAGGTGGCCGTCGCCCCAGCTCTCGCTCCGGATCGTGACCGCGGACGGTCTGCTGTCCACATCACAGGCCTCGGGCAGCACCAGCATGGCCCGATCGCCGCCGACCAGCCCGTTCAGTCCGTCGGGCAACGGCGAGGCCGAACCGTCGAAGAAGTGGGCTATCCACGCACGGCGCTCCTCGGCCGAGGCCGGGACGGGGCCGTACGCGAGGGTGACGCGCTCATCGAAGGTGAGCGGCTCGGTGGAGTCGTCATCGGGCATCGACGAGGCGACGGTGACCGTGCACGTGGCGGTCGGCCTGGTGGACGAGGGCGGCGCCGACTCGGTGGCTCGGCGCGCGGAGCCGGACTTGCCGAGCGCCTCATCACCGAGGAAGGACGGACCGCTGTCCTCCTGCCACGCTCCCCAGCAGTAGCTCGCGCGGAACGGCCAGCTGCCCGTCGCGCTCAATCCGTACAACCCCGCACCCGAGGCAAGAACCGCCCCACCTGCAACAAGGGCGAGGAACCTCCCCCGTTGCCTGCCGCCGACACCCATGACATTCCCCCTCGTGAACCACGTAGATCACAGCAAACGCACCGATGCTACGTCCGATGTCAGTGGTGTTTACGACTCATTTACGGCACTCCGATGCCTGCCATCAGCAGCGCGTCAGGAAGTGCGGGTGTGCCGTAAGAGGGGCGTCAACGTGGTGCGTTGGCACACGGCCTTGATCGCAGACTGAGTGGCAGGGGGAAGCGGACGACCGTCCGTGATGCGAGGTTGGAGGGCGTGTGACGATCACCGCCGAGACCACGCCCAGTCCGGACCGCGGGGGGTCGGGCTGGAGCCGGGACGCATCACGGACGGGCCGTCCCGTGCACTGCCGCGCGAGCCTCGCCGTAAGGATGCCGTCAAAGTCGCACCCACGGCCGTATGGACGTCGTCAACGCCTGCCGAGGCGGCCGAAAACCGATGTTCCCTCCGGTTATCCGTACTCACAGGACGTACAACAGGAAGGCGGCGCGACGATGCCCCGGGTGCTGGTGGTGGATGACGAACCGCAGCTTGCGCGGTTGCTGGTGATCAATCTGAAGGCGCGGAAGTACGACGTGGACTGCGCGCAGGACGGGGGTACGGCCCTGGCGGCCGTAGCGGCCTGCCGCCCGGACGCGGTCCTGCTGGACCTCGGACTGCCCGACATGGACGGGATCGAGGTGATCAAGCAACTGCGCGGATGGTCGAAGGTGCCCGTCCTGGTGGTCTCCGCCCGCCACGGCTCCGAGGAGAAGATCCAGGCCCTGGACGCAGGCGCCGACGACTACATCACCAAGCCCTTCAGCATGGACGAACTGCTGGCCCGGCTGGGAGCCGTCATCCGCCGCACGCCGACACAGGAGTCGGCCGCCGCGAACGAAGCGGTCGTCGATACCGAGGAGTTCACCGTCGACCTGCTCGCGAAGAAGGCCAGGCGCAGAGGGAAGAGCATCCGGCTCACGCCGACGGAATGGCATCTGCTGGAGGTCCTGATCCGCAACCGGGGCCGGCTCGTCAGCCAGCGGCGTCTGCTCCAGGAGGTGTGGGGTTCGTCCTACGGAACGCAGACCAACTACCTGCGGGTGTACATGGCTCACCTCAGGCGGAAGCTGGAAGCGGACCCGTCACACCCGCGTCATCTGATCACTGCCCCCGGCATGGGGTACCGCTTCGAGGCATGAGTGCGGCGGAGCCGACGGACAGAGGGCGCCGTCAAGACCCCGTCAATTCTGCGTCTCCCCGCGTATGAAGACCATCAACGTGCCTGGTGGGTCGAACTGTTGAGCCAGATGCTGGCGTGCACGCAGGGCCGTACGAACGGCCCGGGTGTGAGCTGGAGCGCGAGTGACGATCACCGCCGGTACCGATCAGACCCAGGGAGCGGGGGCTCCAGAGACTGTCACGCAGAGCCCCGCACCGGAGGCCCGTCGCGTGAGCGTCCCACGTTCGCCATCCGGAGGGAAGCTGGGAGGAGGGCCGCCGGGACCACGGCCTCCCACCATGATCGCCCGGGCGGCCCGCCTGCTCGCCGACCGCTACTGGGAGACCTTGCCCGGCCGACTGCGCCTCGCTCGCGCGGCGTGCGTGCTGCTTGCCACCGGGCTGCTGATCCTGCTCGCGGTCGCGGCGACGGGCGCGACCACCGCTTGGGACGAGACGGCCCAGCACGACGCGCCCCGTACCGTCTCCGCGACCCGGCTCAACCTCGCGCTCAACGACATGGACGCGCAGACGGCCAATATCCTGCTCTCCAGTGGTGATTCCGGTACCGGCAAAGGGCGCCTGGAAGAGTCGTACGCCAAGGCGAGTGGCTTCTACGGAGAGGCGCAGGAGACCATCAGCCGCTCCCTGCGCACGCTCGCCGCCGCCTCGGAAGGCGACCCGGCCACCGAGGCGACCGTCGTGCGGCTCACCGATGACTTCGCGCACTACCAGGAGCTGATCGGGCGGGCACTGGAGAACGACAGCCGGCCCGGCGGCAAGGACGCCGCCCGCGAGGACTACCGGACCGCGACCGACCTCCTCACGGGGCGGCTGCTCCCGGAGGCACGCAAGCTCGTTGACGCCAACAATGCGGTGTACGAGCGGCAGTACGTCGCAGCGCGAGGCGACCTCGACGTGCAGCGGACCGCCGAAGCCGTCCCTCGAGCGGGAGTGGCGTGCGACCAGCGTCATCCACTCCACCAGTTCCTCGCGGGGCTGGTGGCCGGGCGCGAGCATGGCCCGCAGGAGCCGAGTGCTGCGCGCCGGAGTCGGCCGGACGAACCAGGCGGCGGAGACGGCGAGCAGGCCGGGGGTGAGGCGCAGCCTGCATAGTCCGCCGGGGGAGACGAGCACGAGCCGGTCGATGCGCGGTGACGGGCTGGACAGGGCGATGGCGGCGCCGAAGGAGTGCCCGATCACCACCACGGGCCCGGTCGCGGCGCAGGCGTCGAGGAGCTCGCTCAGCCATGTGCCGTACCACGACAGTCGGCCGCCGGAGATCGCGCGCTCCCCGGAGCTGAGACCGGGCTGTCCGGGGACGTCCGGCAGGACGAGCCGATGGCCGGCCGCGACAAGGGAGTTGGCAAGGGGTAGAGATGCGGCGGCGTTGAAGTTCGTACCCGGCACGAAGACCACCGTGGTCGGGCCGGAGCCGGAGCTCACCAGGTGGGTCTCTGCTCCGTTGGCGGTCACAATCGTCCGCTCGTGCGGCACCGGCCATGCGTCGAGCCGGTCGGTGCACCAGCGGCGGATGTGCTCCCGGCCTGCCGTGCTGCGGTAGATGGAGTCCACCCGGCGAGTATCGCCTCTCATCCCGCCGCCACTCTTCCGGTTGCCGTCGGTGTGCCGACGGCGTAGTGGGCGTACTCCCGCTCCGGACGGAAGCCGGTGGTCCAGGCGAGCAGGCGGCCGGGGCGGTTGCCGGCGGAGGAGGTCCAGCTGGGGGTGTGCCCGCGGGCCGCTATGTCCGAGCACAGGGCGTTGACGCAGTCGAGAGCCAGGTACTGCAGGCGCGGGTCGGGCACGGTGACGCAGGCGACGTCCTCGTAGGCGGTGCCGAGGAAGTAGGTGCATGACACGGCCACGATGCGGTCACCCTGGAAGGCGGCCCAGGCGTAGCCCGAGCGGGCGAGGGCGTCCGGGCCGCCCCAGGTGCGGTGGATCCAGTCATCGCGGGCGGAAGGGTGGTGAGCGCGCGAACGTCCCGCGCGTTCAGCCTCCGTACGGTCACTCCCCTGGGCGGTCGGGTGGCGGGCACGGGGCAGCGCTTGACGTACACCATGCGCTGCCACGGCACGACCCGGTCGAAAGCAGCCCCTATCAGGGGAAGGAAGCGGCCCGGAGCCTCGATGGAGCGGTCCGCGAAGACCCTGAGGTCCCTCGGCGTCAGGGCCTGCGGGTCTCCGCGCAAGAGGACGTGGTCTCCGCATTCGGCGGCGATCACGCGCGGCTGGATGACGCGGTCCACCCACCAGCGGCCGGCGTCGGTGGTCAGCACGTGCTCGATCAGGGCGGCCGAGCCCGGGGCTCCGGTGGGGAACCAGCGGACGAGCGCCGGGAGTCGGTGGGACGGCAAGTTGATCACGAGGGTTCCTTGTCGGGACATGGAGGCGGGGCGGCCCTGTTCGGAGGGCCGCCCCGCGGAATGGGCTGTTGGCTAGCAGGAGGGCTTGCTGCCGTGGTTGGAACCCTTCTTGCGGCGGGCCCTCTTCTTGCGTGCGCGCTTGGACATGGACGGGTGTCCCTTCAGGCGGTGTGGCCGACGAGGAGGTCGGCGAGCTTGTTGAGGCGCTTGATCGTGCGGTCCTCGGTGGCGGCGGCGGCCGGGGCGACGCGTTCGTCGCGGTCGTAGTAGGCGCCGTTGACGATCTCGGTGGTGGGGTCGCAGAGGCGTACGACGTGCTGGGCGCCCTCGGCGGCGGAGTCGCCTTCGTTGCCGTAGAGGGGGAGCAGGCCGGTCTCGCAGACACCGGGGTGGACGGACACGGCGGTGACACGCGGGTCGGAGGCGAAGACGGTCAGTGCCAGCTGCGACTGCGCGTAGGCGGCCAGCCGCGAGTAGCGGCGCTCCCGGTTCGGGTCGCTCCACTGGATGGCGGCCGTGCGGTGGAGCGAGGAGGAGACGTTGACGACGCGCCCGCCCGGGTCGCTGGTCAGAGCGGGCTCCAGGAGGTTGGTGAGGAGGTAGTGCGCGAGGAAGTTGACCTGGAAGGCGATCTCGTTGCCGTCGATGGTGAGGGTGTGACGCTCGGGGGCGGCGATGGCCGCGTTGTTGACGAGAACGTCGAGGCGCGGGTGTTCCCGTACGACCGCGTGCGCCAGGTTCTCGACCTCCTCCAGACGGACGAAGTCGGCTGCGAGCGGGCGCAGCAGGGCGCTGTCGATGCCCTCGGTGGTCACCAGACGGTCGGCCGCGGCCTGGGCCTCCTCGGGGATGCGGCCATGGAGGAGGACGACCGCGCCGCGCTGGGCGAGCAGGCGAGCGGTCTCGTAGCCGATGCCGGCGGTGGCGCCGGTGACGAGGACGGTACGTCCGGACAGGGATGAAGACATGTCGGATTCCTGGAAGCAGGCATGGCTGACGCGCCCGGCGCCCCCGGCGTTGAGAAGGGGGGGCGAGGGCTCAGGTCATGCGGTGAAGGTGAGGATGCGTACGAAGCCCTGGCCGGAGTCCGTCAGGACACCGGTGGCAGGTACGCGGAGGACGCGCGGCCGATGTCAGAGGGCCGGGCGGACAGCGGGCGCTGTCGGCTGCACCGACGTGACCCCGGCACGGCTTCGCCATGACGGTGGCCGATCGTCGTAGCGCGGACCGCTGTTCATGACTCCATCCCAGCGCATCACGGATGCCGGGGCAAGATCCTCAACGGGACTTTGACGGCCTTCTGATGTACGTCGGGTGACCGTGCGAATTCAGTCTTCGCGCAGGTCATCAGGGCCGCGTCAAAGATCGACGACCGCGCGGAAGGAATGCGTAAAGGAGCGTTGTCACGGACGTCGGCCGGGAACAGACTGGCGGAGCGACGGAGCCGATGACGGTCCGGTGGCACGCGGCTGGAGGTCGGTGACCTGAACACCGCCGAAGATGCGCATGGTCCGGCCGTGGGGGTACGGGCCGATGCGACCGCGTGCTGGTCACACGTCGCACAGCACATGAGCCGTCCAGCTTCCGGTGTGGGGATACCGAGCTGGGCGGCTCGCGTGTTTCCGTCGTCAACGCATACACCAGAAGGAACCCCTCCCGGCAAGTAGTTGCTAAGGCGGACACTGGATGCCGAGTAGGCAGGTTCAAGGGTTCAAGGCTGCTCGGCGACGACGGGAGGGGCGTGTCATGTCTGAACAGGCCGATGCGGTCACATCGTTGAAGGGGATTGCGCGGATCGAGGCGAGCGCGCCGGGGTGAAGCGGCTGGTACGTCGGCTATCTCTGGCTGTTCGCCGTGTGGCAGCTCGCTCTCGTCCCGGCGGTGCCGATGTGGCACGGGCGGACGGGAACGCTCGTCAGCACGCTGGCGAACGCCGTTGTGGTCATGGGGTTGTCCGTGTTCGCCACGCGGTAGCCCGTGGTCCCGCGCGGCTAGGCAGACGCTCGTGCTCGGCTTCACCATCTTCCTGGACAGTGTCGCCTTCGTGGTCGTGGCCGCTGTCGCCTGCGCTCTGCCGGCCGCTGCGGCGGCCTGGCGTGAGGCGCGCGCCGTACGACGCCGGAAGCCTCGGTGGGTGGCAGTCAGGGCCCTCATCCGCGACACGGACTCGCACCCCTTCTCGCATCGGCCGTGCGTCTGTCGATCGTCGCGGCTCTCGCTCCTGTGGAGAAGGCCGAGTTCGCCTATGTGCGGGACCTCGTGGAGATCACGGACTCTGCACGGTCGAAACAGGTCTCGCGCCTTGAAGAAGCGGGCTGGGTGACGGTGGAGAAGGGGCAGGTCGGGCGTCGGCCCCGGACCTGGCTGTCTCTGACCGAGGAGGGGATGACGACCTATCGGCGTCACCTCGCCGCCCTCACGGCCATCGCGGGCCTTCTGAGTTGATGCGGGGGGACGATCGCCGGCCACAGGATGTGACCGGCGATCATCGGGCCTGGTCCGCGGGCCGGTTCAGGTGACCGCCGACGTCGGGAGTTCCGCGGTGACCGGCGGTGCGCCGCCCGCTATGGGGAGGGTGATGACCATGGTGAGGCCACCGCCCGGGGTGTCCTCGGCGGTGAGCGTGCCGCCGATGGCCTCGGTGAAGCCGCGGGCGACGGCGAGGCCGAGGCCGACTCCGGCGCCGCGCGGCGCGTCGCCGTGGCGCTGGAAGGGTTCGAAGATCCGGCCCTTGGCCTCGTCAGGGACGCCAGGGCCACGGTCGACGACCCGCAGTTCCACGCGCTCGTGCAGGGCACTGGCTGTGACGTTGACAGGCTGTCCGTCGGGGCTGTACTTGACGGCGTTCTCGACGATGTTGGCGACGGCCCGTTCCAGCAGGCCCCGGTCGACGGCGACCATCGGGAGCGTTTCTGGGATGTCGAGGTCGACACTGTCCTCAGGTACGCCGCCCAGCGCCATCGGGACGACCTCGTCGAGGTCGGTCTCCCGGATGAGGGGGACGACGGTGCCGGTGTTGAGGCGGGACATGTCGAGGAGGTTCCCGATCAGGGCGGCGAGGCGGTCGGCGCCGTCCTCGATGCCTTCGAGGAGTTCGGCCTTGTCGTCCTCGGACCATTCGACGTCGTCGGAGCGGAGCGAGCTGACGGAGGCCTTGATGCCGGCGAGCGGGGTGCGCAGGTCGTGGCTGACGGCGGCGAGCAGGGCGGTGCGGATGCGGTTGGCCTCGGCGAGTTCGCGGGCCTTGCCGGCTTCGTCGACCAGGCGCTGGCGGTCGAGTACGACGGCTGCCTGGGCGGCGAAGGCGCCGAGGACGCGGCGGTCCTCGGCGGGCAGCACCCGGCCGGTGAGGGCGAGTGCCATGTTGTCGCCTATGGGCAGGTCCACGTCCGCGTCCTCGGGACGGGCGACCGGGCGGAGGCCGACGGCTGAGGCGGTGCTCCAGGGAGCGACCTCACTGCTCCGTTCGAGGAGTACGACCGACTGCATGGCGAAGGTTTCTCGCAGGCGCTCGAGGAGGGCTTCGAGGGAGTCCTCGCCGCGCAGGACGCTCCCGGCGAGGAAGGAGAGGATCTCGGACTCGGCACGCAGCCGGGCGGCCTGGTGGGTGCGCCGGGCGGCCAGGTCGACGACGGAGGCCACCGACACCGCGACGCCGACGAAGATCGCGATGGCGACGATGTTCTTGGGGTCGGAGATGGTGAACTCGTGCAGCGGCGGGGTGAAGTAGTAGTTCAGGAGCAGCGACCCGAAGGCCGCCGAGGCCAGCGCAGGGACCAGCCCGCCGAGGAGCGCCGCCGCCACCGTGAAGGTGAGGAACAGCAGCATGTCGTTGGCGAGCCCGAGATCGGGGACGACCTGGTTCAGCAGGACGGTGAGCAGCGCCGGCCCGGCGATACCGGCCAGCCAGCCCCAGATGATGCGGGACCGGCCGAGCCGCGCACCGCGAGCGACCGGAAGGCCCCGGCCCTTGGCGGCCTCGTCGTGGGTGACGATGTGGACGTCGAGATCGGGACCGGATTCACGGGCGACCGTGGCACTCACGCCCGGCCCGAACACGTACTGCCAGGATCGCCTGCGGCTGACACCGAGCACGATCTGGGTGGCGTTGCACCCGCGGGCGAACTCCAGCAGCGCGTCGGAGACGCTGTCGCCTATGACGTGGTGGAATGTGCCGCCCAGGTCCTCGACCAGGGTGCGCTGGACGGCGAGCTCCTTGGGCGATGCGGAGGTCAGGCCGTCGCTTCGGGCGATGTAGACGGCGAGGACCTCGCCGCCCGCGCCCTTCTCGGCGAGGCGGGCGGCGCGGCGGATCAGCTGACGCCCCTCCGGGCCGCCGGTCAGACCGACGACGATGCGTTCGCGGGCCTGCCAGGTCGAGCGGATATTGTGCTCGCCCCGGTACTCCTGGAGATACTCGTCGACCCGGTCGGCGACCCACAGCAGGGCCAGCTCGCGCAGCGCGGTCAGATTGCCGGGGCGGAAGTAGTTGGACAGGGCCGCGTCGACCTTGTCGGGCTTGTAGACGTTGCCGTGGGCCATGCGACGGCGCAACGCCTGCGGGGACATGTCGACGAGCTCGATCTGGTCGGCGCGGCGCGCGACCTCGTCGGGGACCGTCTCCCGTTGCCGTACCCCGGTGATCGTCTCGACCACGTCACCCAGCGATTCCAGGTGCTGGATGTTGACCGTCGAGACGACGTCGATGCCCGCCTGGAGGAGTTCCTCGACGTCCTGCCAGCGCTTGGCGTTGCGCGCGCCCGGTACGTTGGTGTGGGCCAGCTCGTCCACCAGAGCCACAGCGGGGCGCCGCGCGAGGATCGCGTCCACGTCCATCTCGGTGAAAGTGCTGCCCCGGTACTCGATCTCGCGCCGCTCGATGAGTTCCAGTCCGTGCAGCATCACCTCGGTGCGCGGCCGGTTGTGGTGTTCGACGAAGCCGACGACGCAGTCGGTGCCCCGCTCGATCCGGCGGTGCGCCTCGGAGAGCATCGCGTACGTCTTGCCGACGCCCGGCGCTGCGCCGAGGTAGATGCGGAGCTTGCCGCGTCCCATGTTCCGACTCTTCATTCTCTGCTGGCGACGGGGTCCGTGCCGTGGATCGGGCGGGTGATCAGGGTTCGAAGCGGTATCCCATGCCCGGTTCGGTGATCAGATAGCGCGGATGCGAGGGGTCTGGTTCCAGTTTGCGCCGTAGCTGGGCCATGTATACACGCAGGTAATTGGTGTTCTCCCCGTAGGTCGGACCCCAGACCTCCAGCAGAAGCCGTCCCTGTGTGATCAGCCGGCCCGGATGGGTGATGAGGATTTCCAGCAGGTGCCACTCGGTCGGGGTCAGTCGTACGATGCGCTCGCCCCGGCGAACCTTCTTCGCGACCAGGTCGACGGTGAACTCATCGGTCGTGACCACGGCGACTTCGTCGGCCTGGGAAGCCGCAGGCACTTCATTTCTCCGGGCGGCCGCCCGCAGGCGGGCCAGGAGCTCGTCCATGCTGAACGGTTTCGTCACGTAATCGTCGGCGCCGGCGTCCAGGGCCCGGATCTTGTCCTCCGAAGTGTGGCGCGCGGACAGGACCAGGATGGGGACCTTGCTCCAGCCACGGACACCCTTGATGACGTCGACGCCGTCCATATCGGGCAGCCCGAGGTCCAGCACGATGACGTCCGGCTTGCGGGCCGCCGCGAGCCGCAGGGCCGAGGCGCCGTCGGAGGCCTCTTCGACCTCGAATTTGCGCGCCTGGAGATTGATCTTGAGCGCGCGGACGAGCTGAGGGTCGTCCTCCACCACCAGCACCCGAGTCATCGGTGTGCAGCCTTTCCTTCGTAACGGGCACGGTGAGAGCCGGCGGGGCGTTGGGGGCACCTCCCAGCGGTAGCTGGGGGAGCTCCGCGCCCCGCCGGCTCTCAGTCCGTGCGATGTCGAGCTCAGCTCTTGGACAGCGCCTTCAGGGCGATGTTGAGCTCCAGGACATTGACACGCGGCTCTCCCATGAAGCCGAGGGTCCGGCCCTGGGTGTGGTCGGCGACGAGCTTCTCGACCTGCTTGACGTCGAGCTTGTTCTGTTCGGCGACGCGGTGGACCTGGAGCTTGGCGTACTCGGGGGAGATGTTCGGGTCGAGGCCGGAGCCGGAGGAGGTGACGGCGTCGGCCGGTACGTCCTCGGGCTTGATCTGGTGGCCGGCGGTGGAGTTGTCGGCGATGACGGCCTCCTTGGCGGCGATGACCTGGGAGCAGAGGCTGCCCTCCACCTCGTCGGTGCACTTGCCGTCCTTCGCGCCGTTGTCGGCGGAGCGGTTGGTGGCGCCGGAGAGGATCAGCGCGTACTGGGTGTTGACGCTGTTGGAGCCGAGGCCGTTGGAGGGGCGCGGCTGGAACCACTTGAGGTCCGGCTTGGCGGCTTCCTCCGGGTCGTCGGGGTTCTGCTTGGGCAGGTTGTAGGTCTGCCCGATGAGGGAGGAGCCGACGACCTGGCCGCTCTTGTCCTTGATCTCGGAGCCGTTGGCCTGGTCGTTGAAGAGGGCCTGGGCGATCCCGGTGACGGCCAGCGGGTAGAGCACGCCGCAGATCACCGTCAGAACCAGCAGGGCCCGCAGACCCGCGCCGATCAACCGTGCTGTGTTGCCTACTGAGTTGTTCATTGTCGTCTCAGCCGATTCCGGGGATGAGGGAGATGAGCATGTCGATGATCTTGATGCCGATGAACGGGGCGATCAGGCCGCCGAGTCCGTAGATCCCCAGGTTCCGGCGGAGCATCTTGTCGGCGCTGGTGGGCCGGTACCGGACGCCCTTGAGGGCGAGCGGGACCAGCGCGATGATGATCAGCGCGTTGAAGATGACGGCGGAGAGGATCGCGGAGTTCGGCGACGACAGGCCCATGATGTTGAGCTTGTCGAGGCCCGGGTAGACCACGGCGAACATGGCCGGGATGATCGCGAAGTACTTCGCCACGTCGTTGGCGATGGAGAACGTGGTCAGCGCGCCACGCGTGATCAGCAGCTGCTTGCCGATCTCGACGATCTCGATGAGCTTGGTGGGGTTGGAGTCCAGGTCCACCATGTTCCCGGCCTCCTTGGCGGCCGAGGTACCGGTGTTCATGGCCACGCCGACGTCCGCCTGCGCGAGCGCCGGGGCGTCGTTCGTACCGTCACCCGTCATCGCGACGAGCTTGCCGCCGGCCTGCTCCCGCTTGATGAGGGCCATCTTGTCCTCGGGCGTGGCCTCGGCGAGGAAGTCGTCGACACCCGCCTCCTCGGCGATGGCCTTCGCGGTGAGCGGGTTGTCGCCCGTGATCATGACGGTCTTGATGCCCATGCGGCGCAGTTCCTCGAACCGCTCGCGCATGCCCTCCTTGACCACGTCCTTGAGGTGGATGACGCCCAGCACGCGGGCGCCCTTGTCGTCCTTGACGGCGACGAGGAGCGGCGTACCGCCGGCCTCCGAGATCTTGTTGGCCAGGGTGTCGGCGTCGTCGGACACCTGACCACCCTGCTCCCGGACCCAGGTGATGACGGATCCGGCGGCGCCCTTGCGGGTCTGCTTGCCGTCCACGTCCACGCCCGACATGCGGGTCTGGGCGGTGAAGGCGATCCACTCGGCCTGGGACAGTTCGCCCTGGTGGCGTTCCCGCAGACCGTACTTCTCCTTCGCGAGGACCACGATGGAACGGCCCTCGGGAGTCTCGTCCGCGAGGGAGGAGAGCTGGGCCGCGTCCGCCAGCTCGGCCTCCGTCGTTCCCTTGACCGGGACGAACTCTGACGCCTGGCGGTTGCCGAGGGTGATGGTGCCCGTCTTGTCGAGCAGCAGCGTCGACACGTCACCGGCGGCTTCCACCGCGCGCCCGCTCATCGCGAGGACGTTGCGCTGGACGAGCCGGTCCATGCCCGCGATACCGATGGCCGAGAGCAGGGCACCGATGGTCGTGGGGATCAGGCAGACCAGCAGGGCCGTCAGCACGATCATGGACTGCTTGGCGTCCGCGTAGATCGCGAACGGCTGCAGGGTGACGACGGCCAGCAGGAAGACGATGGTGAGGGACGCCAGCAGGATGTTGAGGGCGATCTCGTTGGGCGTCTTCTGCCGTGCGGCGCCCTCGACGAGGGCGATCATGCGGTCGATGAAGGTCTCGCCGGGCTTCGTCGTGATCTTGATGACGATCCGGTCGGACAGCACCTTCGTGCCGCCGGTGACTGCGCTGCGGTCACCTCCGGACTCGCGGATCACCGGAGCCGACTCACCCGTGATCGCGGACTCGTCGACGGAGGCCACACCCTCGACCACGTCACCGTCGCCGGGGATGACATCTCCCGCCTCGCAGACCACCAGGTCACCGATACGGAGCTCCGCGCCGGGCACCTGCTCCTCGCCCTTGCCGTCCTTGGTCAGACGGCGGGCGACGGAGTCGGTCTTGGCCTTGCGCAGGGTGTCGGCCTGAGCCTTGCCGCGGCCCTCGGCCACGGCCTCCGCGAGGTTGGCGAAGATCGTGGTCAGCCACAGCCAGGCAGTGATCGCCCAGCCGAACCAGTTCGTCGGGTCCGTGACCGCCAGGACGGTCGTGACGACCGACCCGATCAGGACCACGAACATGACCGGCGACTTGATCATGATCCGGGGGTCGAGCTTGCGGACCGCGTCCGGGAAGGACTTCAGCAGTGCCTTGGGGTCGAACAGCCCCCCACCCACGCGGCCGGCAGGCGGTTTGTGGCCGGTCGGCAGGTCGTCGTGCGGAGCACGGGTCGGTGTGGCGGTGCTCATGATGCGAGCCCTTCGGCGAGCGGACCCAGCGCCAGCGCCGGGAAGTAGGTCAGACCGGTGATGATGAGGATGGTTCCGACGAGCAGGCCGGTGTAGAGCGGCTTGTCGGTGCGCAGGGTGCCCGCGGTCTCGGGGACGGGCTTCTGCTCGGCGAGGGAGCCGGCCAGGGCGAGGACGAACACCATCGGGAGGAAGCGGCCGAGCAGCATGGCGATGCCGATGGTGCTGTTGAACCACTGGGTGTCGGCGTTCAGGCCGGCGAAGGCCGAGCCGTTGTTGTTCGCGCCCGAGGTGTAGGCGTAGAGGATCTCCGAGAAGCCGTGCGCCCCGGTGTTGGTCATCGAGTTGGCCGGGGTGTCCAGCGCCATCGCGGCGGCGGTGAAGCCGAGTACGAGGGCGGGGGTGATGAGGATGTAGCAGGCCGCGAACTTGATCTCGCGGGTGCCGATCTTCTTGCCCAGGTACTCGGGGGTGCGGCCGACCATCAGACCGGCGATGAACACCGCGATGATCGCCATGATCAGCATGCCGTAGAGGCCGGAGCCGACGCCGCCGGGCGCGATCTCGCCGAGCTGCATGCCCAGCAGCTGGATGCCGCCGCCCAACCCCGTGTACGAGGAGTGGAAGGAGTTGACCGCACCGGTCGAGGTCAGCGTGGTGGCGACCGAGAAGATCGCGGAGGCGCCGACTCCGAAGCGGGTCTCCTTGCCCTCCATCGCCCCGCCGGCGATGTCGAAGGCCGGGCCGTGGTGGGCGAACTCGGTCCACATCATCAGCGCGGTGAAGCCGATCCAGATGGTTGCCATCGTGGCGAGGATCGCGTAGCCCTGGCGCAGGTTGCCGACCATGCGGCCGAAGGTGCGGGTGAGGGCGAACGGGATGACGAGGATCAGGAAGATCTCGAAGAGGTTGGAGAACGGGTTGGGGTTCTCGAAGGGGTGGGCGGAGTTGGCGTTGAAGTAGCCGCCGCCGTTGGTGCCCAGCTCCTTGATGACCTCCTGTGAGGCGACCGCGCCGCCGTTCCACTGCTGCGTGCCGCCCATGAACTGGCCGACCTCGTGGATGCCGGCGAAGTTCTGGATCGCGCCGCAGGCGACCAGGACGATCGCGCCGATCACCGAGATCGGCAGCAGGATGCGGACGACACCGCGGACCATGTCGGCCCAGAAGTTGCCGAGCTCACCCGTGCGGGAGCGGGCGAAGCCCCGTACGAGGGCCACCGCGACGGCCATGCCGACGGCGGCGGAGACGAAGTTCTGCACGGCGAGGCCGCCGGTCTGTACGACGTGGCCCATGGCCTGCTCGCCGTAGTACGACTGCCAGTTCGTGTTGGCCACGAAGGAGGCGGCGGTGTTGAAGGCCTGGTCGGGGTCGATCGCGGAGAAGCCGAGCGAGCCGGGCAAGATCCCCTGCGCCCGCTGGAGGGCGTAGAGGAAGAGGACGCTCACGGCCGAGAAGGCGAGGACCGCGCGCAGATAGGCCGGCCAGCGCATCTCGGCGCCAGGGTTGGCGCCGATGGCTTTGTAGATCCACTTCTCCGGCTTGTAGTGCTTCTCGGAGGAGTAGACGCGGGCCATGTAGTCACCCAGCGGGCGGTAGGCCAGTGCGAGCGCAGCGATCAGTGCGAGGAGCTGGAGCACACCAGCGAGAACGGGACTCATCGGTGGCTAGAACCTCTCCGGGTACACGAGGGCGAGGACGAGGTATCCGAGCAGGGAGACGGCCACGACGAGGCCGACGATGTTTTCGGCGTTCACAGCTTGGTCACCCCCCGGGCGATGAGAGCCACCAACGCGAAGACCGCGACCGTGGTGACGACGAAGGCCAGATCGGCCACCGTGAGCTCCTGGATGAATGAGGAAGGAATTGAATCGGCCAGATGGCCGATGTCGAGATAACCGTGTCTTCATCCCGGCGTTAAGACACCTTGATGGGGTCCATACGGACGCGGGGGAACTCTTAACGCCACGCATACGCGAAAGGCCGCGAACCACCGGTCAGCCCTGGTGGGACAGGCCGGCCGTGTCCAGCGCGGCACCGGCCTGCGCGGCCAGCGCGACGGCCACCAAACGGGCCTCTTCGGGAGGCAGGGGACGGTCCGGGAGCGGATCGAGGAGGAAGCGGCCGTAGTAGTGCCCGCCGCCGACGACCCGCAGCTCGGTTTCGCCGTCCGGCCAGTCGGCGTACTCGGTGATCCGGCCGCCGCTGCGCAGCCACAGGCTGCCGTCGTGCTCCAGGCGCGGCCGGTGCCCGAGCAGCCTGCCGTACTCGAAGCGGCACCCGCGCAGCCCCAGCAGGCCGACGAGCTCCCGGCGCACGTACTCGACCACCGCTTCCGGCGCGCCGCCGTCCTCGACCAGACGTGCGGTTCCCTGGAGGCTCGACAGATGTGCGGCGTCGGTGACCACGACCGTGCGGAGCCGCTGTACCCGTACGGCCAGCTGCGAGACGATCAGCCCGACGATGAGCAGGAGGACGGCCGTCTGGACCTCGTCAGCGTCGGCGATGGTGAACTGCTGGTAGGGCCTGGTGAGGAAGAAATCGAACCAGGCAGCCGCAGAGAGTGCGGCCAGCGCCCCGGCCGCCCGGGCGCCGAGCGCGGCGACGGCGACCACTGCGACGACCATGATCAGAGCCTCGTTCGTCGCCGAAAGGTCGGTTCGGAACGGTACGAGCGCAAGTGCCACGAGGAAGGGCACCACGAGGGCCGCGAGCAGGACGGCACGGTCGTGGAGGCGGTACGAGTATCCGGACATGTGATGCCTCCCGTCCGGACAGGACGGTCTCGAATCAGAACCTCTCGGGCCTGATCAGGGCGGCCACGAGGTAGCCGAGCAGAGCGACGGCAACGATGAGCCCGACCATGTTTTCCGCGTCCATCAGCGTGTACTCCCTGGATTCCGTCGGATATGTGTCGCGCATATCAAGCGTGCCCCCGGTCGGTGAAGAGCCACGCATCCAGACGGGGTCTTGACGCACCTCATACGACTTTGCGGCCCCGGCGTCAGGAGCACGTGAAGAGTGGCGCGACGGTCGTATGGATTGCGCCAAGAGCACTGGTCATCCGGCCACGCCATCCCGACGCTGTCCTCACTTTGTCCAATCGGAGGAACAGCGAAGATGGCCATAGACATGGGAAAGACGACCGCGGCCGGACAGGCCCCGGGCACGGAGGAACCTCCTGATACCGGTGTGCGGACGCCTCCCGCATCGGGGGACCGGCACCGGCTGACCGCCCTCCAGGGCCTGGCCGCGCTGTCGCTGGACGCGATGGCCTCCGTCGCGTACGGGCCCGAGTCGATCGTGTTGGTCCTGGCGGCCGCCGGTGCCTACGGGCTCGGGTTCACCCTCCCGGTCACTCTGGCGATCGCGGCGTTGCTGGCGGTGCTGGTGGCCTCGTACCGGCAGGTGATCGCGGCGTTCCCGGACGGCGGCGGATCGTACGCCGTCGCCAAGAAACACCTCGGGCGGCGCACCAGCCTGGTCGCCGCGGCCTCGCTGATCCTCGACTACGTACTGAACGTGGCCGTCTCCGTCACCGCCGGCGTCGCTGCCCTCACCTCGGCCTTCCCGGAGTTGTACGGGGAGCGGGTGTGGTTCTGCCTCGGGGTCCTGGTCCTGGTCACGGCGGTGAACCTGCGCGGGGTCGTGGACTCCGCCAAGGCGTTCCTCCTACCGACCGCGGTGTTCGTCGGGTCGATCCTGACCATGGTCGCGGTCGGTCTCTTCCGCGGCGGCCCGGTCAGTACCGCCTCGGCGGCCGGCCATGCCTCCGCTCTCGGCGAAGGGGCCACAACCGTCGGCGCACTGTTGCTGCTGAAGGCCTTCGCAGCCGGCTGCTCCGCCCTGACCGGCGTCGAAGCGGTCGCCAACGCCGTGCCGTCCTTCCGCGCCCCGGCCGCCCGTCGCGCCCAGCGTACCGAGGTGGCGCTCGGGGCCCTGCTCGGTGTGATGCTGATCGGGCTGTCGGTCCTGATCGGCCGCTTCCACCTCCAGCCGGTCGAGGGCGTCACCGTCCTCGCCCAGCTCGCGGACGCCTCCTTCGGGCACAACGCGGCCTTCTATGTCGTCCAGTTCGCCACCATGGTGCTGCTGGCGCTCGCCGCGAACACCTCCTTCGGCGGCCTCCCGGTGCTGATGAGCCTGCTGGCCCGCGACAACTACCTGCCGCACGTCTTCGCCCTCAAGGCGGACCGCCAGGTACACCGCCACGGCGTGGTGTGGCTGGCGCTCGTGTCCGCCGTCCTGCTGGTGTTCTCCGGCGGCGACACCAACACCCTCGTCCCGCTCTTCGCGATCGGCGTCTTCGTCGGCTTCACCGTCTGCCAGGTCGGCATGGTCCGGCACTGGTACGGCGAACGCCCGCGCGGCTGGCAGGCCAAAGCTGCCCTCAACGGCTTCGGTGCCCTCCTCACGGGAGTCTCGGCGGTGGTCGTGACCGCCACCAAGTTCACCGAGGGCGCCTGGCTGATCGTGCTCGCCCTGCCGCTGATCGTCCTCGCCTTCGAGAAGATCCACCGCGCCTACGCTCGGATCGGCGAGCGTCTGGAGCTCGGCCGCATCCCTCAGCCACCCCAGCGCTCCCGCTCTCTGGTCGTCGTGCCCGTGTCGGGGCTGTCCCGACTGACCTGCCAGGCGCTGACCGCGGCCCGCTCGCTCGGCGACGAGGTCCTCGCCGTGTCCGTCACCCACTCCGGCCCGGAGGATCGGCAGGCAGCCGAAGCGCTGCGCCGGGATTGGGAGTTGTGGAAGCCCGGCATCGAGCTGATCGAGGTCTGCTCGAGCACCCGTTCGCTCGGCCGGCCGGTGTCGTCGTACGTGCGCGACTTGATGCAGGCACACCCGGACACCCAGGTGACCGTCCTCATACCGGAAACGGAACCCGCCCGGTTGTGGCAGCGGATGCTGCAGAACCAGCGCGGTTCCGTCGTCGCCCACGCGGTGCGCCGCGACACCGACGCCGTCATCTGCCGACTGCGCTTCCGCATCACTGCCGACGGGCGTTGACGGGCTGTTGACGGTGGCTTGACGCGACTCGTGCGCTGCCGTCAAGAAGGCGCCAATTCCCCGGCTCACATGGGAATTTCCGCCGGGACGGGCAGTAGTTTCCTGCCTGTTGCGCCGCCGGGGACCTCGACTACTCACATGACGGCCGAGGGGGTCCATGCGAGACAGTCCCCGGCGGCGACATCCCTCACCCGCACCCAGTCCTTGCCCGACCTTGCCGGCAGGGGGTGTCCAGCCGAACTCACCAGAAGGTCGCTTCATGCCTCCCGCCGCCGCGCAGCACGTTCCCCCGGATCTCGGCACACCTCCGCGGACCCCGGTCAACCGTCCGTCCCGGAAACGCTCCGGCCAGGTGAACGTGCTGGAGCCCGAGCTCCTCGCCACCTCGGCCCGGGAGGCCGTCGCCAAGCTCCACCCGCGCGAACTGGTCAAGAAGCCGGTGCTGTTCGTCGTCGCCGTCGGATCGGTGCTGACCACACTCTCGGCGCTCGTCCACCCGTCGGTCTTCACCTGGGTGATCAGCGTCTGGCTCTGGCTGACCGTCCTTTTCGCCAACCTTGCCGAAGCCGTCGCCGAAGGCCGCGGCCGCGCTCAGGCCGAGTCGCTGCGCAAGGCGCGTACGGACACGGTCGCGCTGCGGCTGAAGCACTGGACCTACGGGGCGAACCTTCTCAGCGCCGAGACCGAGGTCGTCACGCCCGCCGAGCTCCAGCCCTTCGACTTCGTGCTCGTCGAAGCGGGCGAGCTGGTACCGGCCGACGGGGACGTGGTCGACGGCGCGGCAATGGTGGACGAGTCGGCCGTGACCGGTGAATCGGCCCCGGTGCTCCGGGAGTCGGGCGGCGACAGGTCCGGTGTCACGGGCGGTACGACCGTGCTGTCGGACTCGATCGTCGTACGGGTCACCTCGCGTTCCGGGAACAGCTTCATCGACCGGATGATCGCGCTGGTCGAGGGCGCGTCCCGGCAGAAGACCCCGAACGAGATCGCGCTGAACATCCTGCTGGCCGCCCTGACCGTCATCTTCATCCTGATCGTGGTCAGCATCCAGCCGATGGCCGCGTACGCGGGCGCCGCCCAGTCCACGACCGTACTGGTCGCCCTCCTGGTGACCCTCATCCCCACCACGATCGGCGCCCTGCTCTCCGCGATCGGCATCGCCGGCATGGACCGCCTCGTGCAGCGCAACGTCATCGCGCTGAGCGGCCGCGCCGTCGAGGCCGCCGGTGACATCAATACCCTGCTCCTCGACAAGACGGGCACCATCACGCACGGCAACCGGGAGGCCGCCGCCTTCATCCCGCTCCCCGGCATCGACCACACCAAGCTCGCGGACGCCGCCCAGCTGTCCTCCCTCGCCGACGAGACCCCCGAAGGCCGGTCCGTCGTGGCCCTGGCCCAGCGGTACGGGCTCCAGCCGGCCGCCGCCGAGGACCTGAGCAACCCCCACTTCACCGAGTTCAGCGCCCGCACCCGGATGAGCGGGGTGAACTTGAGTTGGGACAACGGTGCGGGATGCGCCATCCGCAAGGGCGCGGTGGTGGAGGTCATGGACTGGGTGGCGATGCGCGGCGGGACCGTACAGGCGGAGGCCGCCGCATGGTCCGCTCAGGTCTCGCAATCCGGTGGGACCCCGCTGCTGGTGGCGGTCCACGACTGGGACGGGGCGCGGGTGCTGGGCATCATCCACCTCAAGGACGTGGTCAAGGAGGGGATCCGGGAGCGCTTCGCGGAGCTGCGCGCCATGGGAATCCGTACGGTCATGGTCACCGGCGACAACGAGCTGACGGCCCGCGCCATCGCCGCGGAGGCGGGGGTGGACGAGTACCTCGCCCAGGCGACGCCCGAGGACAAGCTCGCGCTGATCAAGCGGGAGCAGGCGGGCGGCAAGCTGGTCGCGATGACCGGTGACGGTACGAACGACGCCCCGGCACTGGCCCAGGCGGATGTCGGCGTGGCGATGAACACGGGCACCTCGGCCGCCAAGGAGGCCGGGAACATGGTGGACCTCGACTCCAACCCCACCAAGCTCATCGAGATCGTCGAGATCGGCAAGCAGCTCCTCATCACCCGGGGTGCGCTCACCACGTTCTCCATCACCAACGACGTCGCCAAGTACTTCGCGATCATCCCGGCCATGTTCACCGCGGCCTACCCGGGACTCGAAGCACTCAACATCATGGGCCTGAGCAGCCCCACCTCGGCGATCACCTCGGCAATCATCTTCAACGCGCTGATCATCGTCGCCCTCATCCCGCTCGCCCTGCGCGGTGTCCGCTACCGGCCCGCCTCCGCGCACGACCTGCTGCGCCGCAACCTCGGCGTCTACGGCCTCGGCGGCCTGATCCTGCCCTTCGTCGGCATCAAGCTCATCGACCTGCTGGTGTCCACCATCCCCGGCCTCGGCTGACCTCGGGTAAACGGCTCGTCAGGGGAACGCGAGGCTCCTGTCCCACGAGCCATCGCAGCCTCCGCTTCCCGCAGGGATCTTCCCACCCCCGGACCACGGCCGCTCCAGGCCGGCCGGCGTTGATCCACACTCCGCCGGTTCCCCGCGGGGGCGGCCTCCGTCCGGGCCGCCCCCGCTCCTCGTCCTTGACCACCCCGGACGTTCGCTACTCCACAGGTGGCGATGTCCGCGTTAAGGACGCGTCAGGATTGCCTCAGCCGCAGGCATATGAGATCAATCTGCGTACGCTTGCTCCGCCGTCGGTGTCGATGGCTGATTCTTTGCCGTACGACAGGAGCTCCCCACGATGGCCACCCCGGCCCGCTCCTCGCGCCTGCGCGCGTGGATGCTGGAAGGCTTGACCGCCGAGAACAGTTCGCCCGCAGCCAAGGAGGCGGCGGCCCAGCCCCACGGCCGCCCGTGGTGGCGGGTGATGTGCCTGACCGGTCTGGACTACTTCTCGACCCTTGGCTACCAGCCCGGCATCGCGGCGCTCGCGGCCGGCTTGCTGTCGCCGCTCGCGACCATCGTGCTGGTCCTCCTCACCCTGTTCGGCGCGCTGCCCGTCTACCGGCGGGTGGCCGAGGAGAGTCCCCATGGCGAGGGCTCGATCGCCATGCTGGAGCGGCTGCTGACGTTCTGGAAGGGGAAGCTGTTCGTCCTGACCCTGCTCGGGTTCGCGGCGACCGACTTCCTCATCACGATCACCCTCTCGGCCGCCGACGCGACCGCGCACCTGGTGGAGAACCCGCACCTCACGAGCACTTTGCATGGTCACGAGGTGCTGATCACCCTGATCATGATCGCGCTCCTCGGGGCTGTGTTCCTCAAGGGGTTCAGCGAGGCCATCGGCGTCGCCGTGGTGCTGGTGGCCACGTACCTCAGCCTGAACGTCGTCGTGGTGGCGCGCGGCTTGTGGGAGGTGGCCGCCGAACCGCATGTCGTCACCGACTGGACCGAGGCGCTGACCGCTGAGCACGGCAACCCGCTCATGATGGTCGCCATCGCGCTCATCGTGTTCCCGAAGCTTGCGCTCGGCCTGTCGGGGTTCGAGACCGGTGTGGCGGTCATGCCCCACGTGAAGGGCGACCCGGAGGACACCGAGGAGAAGCCCGCCGGCCGGATCCGCGGTGCCAAGAAGCTGCTGACGACCGCGGCCATCATCATGAGCGTCTTCCTGATCACCAGCAGCTTCATCACGACGCTGCTGATCCCGCCGGCCCAATTCCAGCCAGGCGGTGAGGCCAACGGACGGGCCCTGGCCTACCTGGCCCACGAGTACCTGGGATCGGCCTTCGGTACGGTCTACGACATCTCCACGATCCTGATCCTGTGGTTCGCCGGCTCCTCTGCGATGGCGGGCCTGCTGAACCTGATGCCGCGCTACCTGCCCCGCTACGGCATGGCTCCCCACTGGGCGCGAGCGCTGCGCCCCATGGTCATCGTCTTCACCCTGGTCGCGTTCCTGGTGACCTGGATCTTCAACGCCGACGTGGACGCCCAGGGCGGTGCGTACGCCACCGGTGTCCTGGTCCTGATCACCTCGGCGGCGGTCGCGGTGACCATCGCCGCCCGCCGGGCGGGGGAGCGCGGCTGGACCATCGGCTTCGGCGTCATCTCGGCCGTCTTCATCTACACCACCGCCGTCAACATCGTGGAACGCCCCGACGGTGTGAAGATCGGCGCCTGCTTCATCGCCGGCATCATGGCTCTCTCCCTCCTCTCCCGTCTCGCCCGCGTCTTCGAGCTGCGCGTCACGCACGTGGAGTTCGACGACATGGCTCAGCGGTTCATCCGCGACACCGCCAACCGCACGATCCGGTTCATCGCGAACGAGCCCGACAACCGGGACCGCGAGGAGTACCGGCAGAAGAAGGAACAGATCCGCGCGGACAACGACATCCCCGCCGGGGACGACGTCATGTTCGTCGAGGTCACCGTCCTGGACGCCTCCGAGTTCGAATCCGGCATGCGCGTACGCGGCGAAGTGCTGCACGACCGCTACCGCGTCCTGACCCTGGAGAGCTCCAGCATCCCCAACGCCCTGGCCGCCCTCCTCCTCCACGTCCGCGACGAGACCGGGCAGCGGCCCCACATCTACTTCGAGTGGACCGAGGGCAACCCGTTCGCCAACTTCTTCCGGTTCTTCCTCTTCGGCCAGGGCGAGGTCGCCCCGGTCACCCGCGAGGTCATCCGCGAGGCCGAACCGGACCGCGCCCGGCGCCCGCACGTCCACGCGGGCTGACGTCACCGCCAAGATGCCGACAGGAAACCCTTCGGATCCTCGCCCTCACGTGGATCCGGAGGGATGCTCACTGTCGTGACCATCTCCTGGCGCCCCGATCGCGCCGTCCGCCGGACCGTACTCGTCCTCGGGGCGGCAGGTCTGACCGTGATCGCCACCGGCGCGATCCTCGATGCCATGTGGCTGCTCGGCATCGGGGTCTGGGCGATCATCGCAGCGATGGTGATCGAGCTCGTCTACCGGCCCTAGGCCGTCTCTTCCGGATCTTGCCGGGCCCGGCCCGCCCGGCACGGCCCCTCGCCGCGTTGTCGGGACACCCGAGTACGCCCAGTACACGGGCGCCCCTCCTCCTTGCGAGGCACCGCACCGGACGACCCGGGCCCACTCGACAAGATCCGAAAGAGACGACCTAGCCGCCGATGTCCCGGTGGCGGTAACCCTCCGGCGTACGCGCCGTAGAAGGATCCGGGCCGTGTCCTCGTGGACCGCGGGAGAGCCGACGAGCTTCTCCGGGGTCATGTTGTCGACGTCAGCGGGGAACCAGACGTACCCGCCGTGCCGCTGCGGTGCCGGACGGCCGGATGGCATGGGTCGGTGACGTTCGGCAGGAACCGGTCCGCCGGCGGCCCAGACGGTTCGGCTGAGACCCGTCACGCCAGGAGGCGGCGGCATCGGTCGGCCGACTCCAGCATGTCCAGGCTGACCTGTTCCAGGAACGCGCCCACCTTGGCCAGCCGCTGCCCCACTGGGCTCTCGGGCCCGTACGTCTGCGCCGCGGCCGTCGAGGCCTGCGCTGCCTCGAGCGTCTGCCGCGAGCTGATCACGATCGAGTGGTACCAGGCGTCGTCGTCGACCACGTAGATGTCGCGACGCCGCTGCGGATCGCGCTCGCGCCGGACATACCCATGCTCGACCAGGAAGTTCACCGCTACGGAGACGGAGGCTGGGCTGACCTTCAGTCTGCGGGTCAGCTCGGCTGCTGTGCGCCTGCCGTCCTCGGACAGCAACAGGTCGACGTGCACGCGCGCCGTCATCCTCGGCAGCCCCGACCTGACCGCCAGCTCGATGATCTCCTCTTCCATCGTGCCGCTCGGTGCTTCGGCCGCGCGTGGGGGTGTCGGTGTGCCGCGCTGCGCCCGCTGGACCGTCGCCAGCTGCGCCTGCTGGGGCCGGTAGCCGCCGGGGCCGCCGTTGCGTGAGATCTCCCGGCTGATCGTCGAGGTCGGCCGGTCGAGCCGCCTGGCGATCTCGGCGTAGGAGAGCTTGCCGGTGAGTCCGGCCGCGATGCGCTGGCGTTCCTGCTGGGTCAACCGTCCTCCAGGCATGCCGCCAGTATTGCCTTCGCCGCCACTCAGTGCAACGCGCCATTGCATTCGAGCGCAGCGTCATTGCATCAATTTGGCACTCTTCACCTGCACTTATGTGTTCCAGTAGATTGCAGCAATCCTGAATGCAACGTAGCTTTCGAGTTGTATCAAACACGCACTATCGCGAGGTGAGGAATGGTCATGGATGAATCGGTCCACACTGTTACGACGCTGCCGACGGAGCGTCGGTCCGGCTGTCCCTTCGACCCTCCGGCAGAGCTGATCGACGCCCGCCTGCACGGCCCCATCAGCCGCTACACCCACCCCGGCGGGAAGCCCGGCTGGATGATCACCGGATACGACCTGGTCAGGTCGGTCCTGGCCGACCCGCGGTTCAGCTCGCGCAAGGACCTCCTGAACGTGGTCGACTTCGAGATCCCTCCGGCGCCGCCCGGCGAGTTCCTCCTCATGGATGACCCGCAGCACAGCCGCTACCGGAAGCCGCTGGTCGGCAAGTTCACCGCACGGCGGATGCGACTGCTCACCGAGCGCATCGAGCAGATCACCACCGACTGCCTGGACGCCATGGAGAAGGCGGGGTCGTCGGCGGACCTGGTGACCGCGTTTGCCAAGCCCATCCCCACCATCATCATCTGTGAGCTGCTGGGGGTGCCGTACGAGGACCGGGCCTCCTTCCAGGAACAGATCGACAAATTCATGAACGGGGAGACGAGCGACGAGGAGCTGCTGGCGGCCTACACCGCGACCCAGACCTACCTCGCGGAACTGGTGGCCGCCAAGCGCGCGAACCCCACCGACGACGTCCTCAGCGAACTCACCGACAGCGACCTGACCGATGAGGAGCTGCAGGGGATCAGTCTGATCCTGCTGGCGGCCGGCTTCGACACCACCGCCAACATGCTGTCCCTCGGGACCTTCGCGCTGCTGCAGAACCCGGAGCAACTGGCGGCGCTGCGCGCCGATCCCGCGCTCATCGACCAGGCCGTCGAGGAACTGCTGCGGTATCTGAGCGTCGCCAAGTCGTTCATGCGGACGGCGCTGGAGGACGTCGAGGTGGGTGGCCAGACCATCCAGGCCGGCACGACGGTCGTCCTGTCGTACAACACCGCCGACCGCGACCCCGAGCGGTACCCGGATCCCCACACGCTCGACCTCCGGAGGGACGCCGGCGGGCACCTGGCCTTCGGCCACGGCATCCACCTGTGCCTGGGCGCGCAGCTGGCCCGCGTCGAGATGCGGGTCGCGTTCTCCGCGTTGCTCAAGCGCTTTCCCACGCTGCGCCTGGCCGTACCGGCCGAAGACGTCGCCCTGCGCCCGGAGACCGCGGACATCTATGGGGTCAAGAGCCTCCCGGTTACCTGGGACGTGTGACCACCGGCCGGTGACGGGAGATGTCGCGTACGGCCGCCGCGGCCGAGCTGTGGTTGCCGGCCTGCGCGGATCGCGTCCGCGGCGCCGGCTGCACAGTGAGCAGGGTCCTGGCCGCGCTCGATCTGGCAGGGGCTCACGTGCGCGTCGGGAATCGCGACGGGTCCGAGGAGGAACGTACCTCGCAGGCATCCCCGGGGGCGCTCACGTCATGCGTCCAGTTGGGCGCGAATGAGGGAGTCGAGCCGTTCCCATGCCGGGGACGAAGCGTTGACTCTGCTCTGGATGAGGGCGGGGATCTCAGAACCCGTATCCAGCCCGGGCCGTTCGTCGGGCCCGTAGCGCTCCCGATTCGCCTCGGCGATCCTGCGGGCGAGGTCCTCGAGCCGCGGGTCGTCGGCGTCGAGGTCATGTGCGTGGTCGTAGCCGAGGAAGAGCCACCGTAGAGTCGGGTCGGCCAAGATCTCGGCCTGCTCGTGAAACAGGGTGGTCGCACGGTCCGGGTGGGTGGCGAACACGAGGATCCACAAGTCGCGTTGCAGGTCCACCCATCGAGGCGTGAATCCCCATCGGGCCAGATCCTCCAGATGGGCGACGACCTTGCCGGGCAGTGGCACCAGACGCCCGGCGGCGAGCCGGCGCAGGCGCCCTTGCGTTTCCTGCAGGCTGCGGATGCGGGCGTCGAGTTCGCCGTCGATCTCGCCCAGCGCCTGCCGGAATTCCTCCTCGCCCGCCGCTCTCAGATACCGGATACGAGCGAGGGGGACACCGGCTTCTGCCAGTGTCCGGATCTTGATCAGGTCGACAGCGTCGTTCGCGCCGTACCGCCGGTAGCCGGACGCGTCGCGGTCGGGTTCGGGGAGCAACCCCTTGTCGTGGTAGACGCGGACGGTCTTGATCGACACTCCGATGTAGCCGGCCAGCTGTCCGATGGTGATCACCTCGTCATCGTCCCACTTGACCTTGCCCCAGGGGCAGGGTTGCAGCATGGCGTCATGGAGAACACGAACCCCGATCGGGAGACCCTTCGCGACCTGGCCGACGAGGGCAACGAGACCGCGCTGGACCGGCTGGCCGATCTCGCGGACGCGGCCGGCGACGTCGAGGAGCTGAGCGACCTGTTGGACGAGGGGTCCCGGCACGCCGGAATGCTGCTCACGCGACGCGCGGCCGCAGTCGGTGACCTGCGCGAGCTGCAACGGATCTCCGACGCCGGATATGAAGAAGCCGGAACGGAGCTGGAGCGGCTGCTGCGGGCACCGGGCGGTCGTCAGGAAGATCGGACTCCCGCTCCATGATCATGGACCGGAAGAGTGACCAGGACCCGGCGACCTGGATGCCGGCGCCGGCGATGCGCTGCCGGTATATCGGTGAGTGGGCGGCGGCCATGCATCGTTGAGGTCCGGCGGTGGATCAGGCCGAGTGGGAGGGGTTGCCGGGGTATGCGGCCGGCTGCCCGAACGCGACCCTCGCCTTCGCGCGGGCCCGCGGAGACTACCCACTCCCCGGACAGGAAACGGCGGCGGCGGTCACCGGCGCGGTGACCGCCGCCGCTTGTACGGTTGTTCGCCGTCGTGGGTGGCCTGCGCCCACTGAAGCATCGGTCGGTCGTCCGGGCCTTCGGCGTGGCGGCGGTGATTGCTCGTGGAAGGGGAATGCGAAACGCCCGGCTCGGGCCGTTGTGGGCATTTTTGGTGCATATGCTGTTCCGGTGGCCACTGATACCCCGTCACCCGCGTCACCACCCGGCGTCCCCGAGAGCCCGCTCCGAGTCCTGCTGCCGCAGATTCTTCCCGCGCTCGTGATCGGCGTGGCGGCGAGCTTGCTCTACATCGGGATCAGCAAGCTCTCCGATCAGCTCAAGGACGTGGTGTGGGGCACCCTTCCGGACGCGCTGGGCATCGGCGACTACTCCTCTCTCTGGATGATCGTCGTGCTGACCGTGACCGGTGTCGCGGTGGGCCTTGTCGTGTGGAAGGTTCCGGGGCATGCGGGCCCCGATTCGGCCTGCACCGGCCTCGAAGGTCCCCCTCTCGCTCCGGCGATCGTGCCCGGTCTGCTGGTGGCGAGTACGATCGCGCTGGCCGGCGGTGTCAGCCTCGGCCCGGAGAACCCGATCATCGCGGCCAACGTCGCGCTCGCCTACTGGATCGGCCGCAAGGTGGCCCCTACCGCGCCCGGTGCGCTGTGGGTCATGCTCGCCACCTCCGCCACCATCGGCGCCCTCTTCGGCACCCCGGTGGCCTCGGCCCTGGTCGTCTCCGAAGCCCTCACGCACCGGCCGGGCGACCGGGGCTCGCTGTG
Source organism: Streptomyces sp. BF23-19 (assembly GCF_041106355.1). Lineage (NCBI taxonomy): Bacteria > Bacillati > Actinomycetota > Actinomycetes > Kitasatosporales > Streptomycetaceae > Streptomyces > Streptomyces sp. BF23-19. The sequence goes on from NZ_JBGBPT010000019.1 coordinate 104,430, forward strand.
GGACCGGCTCTTCGCCCCGCTGATTGCCGCCGGGGCCGGGGCGATGACGACCTTGCTGCTCACTGACTTCACGTTCGACCTGTCGCTGCCTCAGGTGGCCGACCCCGGATGGGACGATCTGCTCGCCGCGATGGTCGTGGCCCCCGCCGCGGCCCTGTTCGGCCTCCTCTCCTGCTACGCCTTTCCCTACATCCACGGCGCCTTCCAGTGGCTGCGGCACCCGATGCTGATGTTGCCCCTCGGCGGCCTGGTCCTCGGCCTTCTCGGCGCGCTCGGCGGGCCTCTGACGCTCTTCAAGGGCCTGGAGCAGATCAAGGATCTCGCATCGAACATCGGCGGCTGGTCCTCCGGCGATCTGGCGAAGATGACCGTGGTCAAGCTCGTCGCCCTCGTGCTCGCCGCCTCGTGCGGCTTCCGGGGCGGCCGGATCTTCCCCGCCGTGTTCGTCGGCGTAGCCTTCGGCATGTTCGCCCAGGCGCTCGTGCCGGAGATCCCCCCGGCTGTCGCCGTCTCCGCAGGTGTGCTCGGCGTGCTGCTCGCGACCACCCGGCAGGGTTGGTTGAGCCTCTTCACCGCCGCCGTCCTCGCCCCCCAACCCGCGCTACTTCCTCTGCTCTGCGTGGCCTCTCTGTTCGCCTGGCTGATCGTCACCGGCCGTCCCCTGCTGGAACTGGACGAGTCCGGCGCTTCCCGGCATTGACCGTCCGTGCATGACCAGGTCGCGGAAGATGACGCGAGGGTCGTCGGCCGCGTGCCGGCGCGCCTTCACCGCGGCCTTGACGAACGTGTCGGGGCCGATGCCGTGGCAAGCGCTGAGCGCTCAGCCGGCCCCTGCCCGGGGCGAGGTGGCCACCTCGTCGAACAGCAAGGTGTCAGGAGGAGTGCTGTCCGCCGATGCCCTGTGAGTCGGCCTGCTGGGCGATGGCCCGGCGGGCCGGGTCGGTGAACTCCCGTTCGACCGACTCCTCCAGTAGCCTCAGCTCCGCGCGCAGCGAGGGGTGCTGCTGCGGGGGCAGGACGTCGAGGAGACCGTCGAGCATGGCGCGGATCCTTCGGCAGATCTGGACGGACGACTGTCCGTAGTCACGGATCTCGCAGACGGCGAGCTGGAGGTAGTCCTCCCAGTCCCGGCCCGGGAGCACGAGCCGGGCGTCCCCGTCGCGATCGGCCAGAACGTAGCGCCCGGGTAGGGGCGCCTCTCCGACCGTGTGCAGGAACCACTCGATGTAATTGATCACCTGCACGGCGGTCGTGGGGTCGTTCACTGCCGGGGAAAGAGCCCTGATGGCGATGTCGACGAGGACCCGCAAGGCGAAGGCGGGGTCTTGCTCGATGGTGCGCTCGGACCCGAGGGCGACATGACGGGTAACCCGTTCCGGATCGGGTCTGGACCCGCCTCCGTGGACCTCGACGAGCACGGCGCCGGGCGGTACGAAGTCTCCGATCAGCCGGGTCACGACGAAGACGCAGTCGTATCGCGCTGCCTCCGCAACCAGCCCGGCCACATTGAAGGCCTGGATGGCGCCTCCCCGTACGGTACGCACGAGCATCACCGGACCGTCGGACGGCACGGCTGCCTCTTCACGCGGCGCGGCGCCCCGGATCGCCGCCGCGCCGCTCGTGAACACGGCCCCTCCCATGCTCATGACCAGCTCCGCGACGGCCACGGGCCGGAGACTGTGGGTGAACCGGTTGAGGTAGATGAGCAGGAGCACGAGGCTGACGGCCACGGCCGCGCCGGCCAGGGTCACGCCAAGGTCGGGGACCGATGCGGATTCGATGCTGCGCAGTAGGGAGAAGGCGAACGCGAACGTCCCGGTGAAGGTCGCCAGAACCGCCTTCTGCAACCGGTTCCGGTACCAGATCCGCATGTACCGCGGAGAGAGGGTGCCCGTGGCCTGCTGCACGACGAGCACGCCGATGGTGACGACGAATCCGAGCAGCGCCACCATCGCCCCCACGATGGCGGTGAGCACGCCGCTCGCCGTCGTCGAGGAGTAGCGCCAGCCGCTCGGCGGCCAGTCGTCGCCATCGGCGGTAATCGCGAGTTCGGCGAGAAGGACGCCGAGGACGAGACCGAGGGTCGGCACGATCCACAGGCTGGCCTTGACGTACTGCCGCAACCTGAACCTGTCTGCCCAGGACGTCATGACACCCATGCCACGCCCCTTCGCGGGAGGAGTCCGGTGCTCGTGAGGCGCGACGGAACGGCCGGCTCCCTCGGAGGGATCGCCTCTACCCCACGGTAGGGCGATTCCCGGACCTGTGCAGTGGCAGGCTGCCGTCGTCCCCGCGCCGCTCTCTCGCCAGGACGGACCGAGGCCGTCGGCCTAGTCTGATGGGGTGCCGTCCGATCCACCCATCCGCGGAGTGAAGGCCACCCGCCCCGGGCGCGGTCGACCGGGCTGGAAAGAGGTCCGTGATGGACGACTATCCCCTGATCGAAGACCACGGTCTGATCGGTGATCTGCAGACCGCGGCGCTCGTGACGACCGATGCGACGATCGACTGGTTCTGTTGTCCGCGGTTCGATTCACCGAGCGTGTTCGGCTCTCTCCTCGACCGGCGCAAGGGCGGCCACTCCACCGTGCGGCCGGCTGCCGAGACGTACACGACCAAACAGCTCTATCATCCCGACACCGCCGTCCTGGTGACGCGCTTCATGACCGAGGCCGGGGCGGGGGAGGTCGTCGATTTCATGCCGGTGACCGGAACGATCGCGACCGACCGGCACCGTCTCGTCCGCATGATGCGCTGTGTCCGCGGAAGCATGGTGTTCGAAGGGGAGATCGCGCCGCGCTTCGACTACGGCCGTCAGCCGCACGAGCTGCACCTCTCCGAGCACGGGGCCCTGTTCACCTCGAAGGAAATGGACCTCGCCGTCCACCTCGTCCGGGAGCCGCAGGACGAGCGGCTGCTGAGCGTCCTCTCGGTCGACGAGAACGACCTGCGATTCTCACTGAGCCTGCGGGCGGGGCAGCAGCGCGGCCTGGTCATGGAATCATCTCCCGGAGGGCCTCCGCACGAGGTCCGCGGGGAGGAGTTCGAGCGGCTCTTCCACGAGACCGTCGGCTTCTGGCGTTCCTGGCTGGGTCAGTCCACCTACTCGGGCCGTTGGCGCGAGGCGGTGGAGCGTTCGGCGGTGACGCTGAAGCTCATGACCTACGCGCCGACCGGTGCTCTCGTCGCCGCCCCGACGACGGGTCTGCCCGAGCAGCTGGGCGGCGAACGCAACTGGGACTACCGGTTCACCTGGATCCGCGATGCGTCGTTCTCGGTGTACGCCCTGCTGGGCCTGGGCTTCAAGGAAGAGGCGGCCGCGTTCATCAGCTGGCTGCACGACCGGGTGAAGCAGGAGGCCGGCCAGGGGAACGGCTCCGGACCGCTGAACGTCATGTACCGCGTCGACGGCTCCTCCGACCTGGTCGAGGAAACCCTCGAACACTGGGAGGGGTACTGCGGCTCCGCCCCGGTCCGCATCGGCAACGGGGCGGCGAGCCAGCTGCAACTGGACATCTACGGTGAGGCGCTCGACAGCATCTACTTCGCGCACAGGCATGCCATGCACCTCGACAACGGGGGCTGGAAGGCCCTGCACACACTGCTCGACTGGCTCGTCGACCACTGGGACCAGCCCGGGGAGGGGCTGTGGGAGACCCGAGGCGGCCGGAAGAACTTCACCTACGGCCGTGTGATGTCCTGGGTGGCCTTCGACCGCGCCGTGCGGATCGCCGCGGACGACGGCCGTCCGGCGGCCCATGGTCGCTGGGGGGACGCGAGGGACGAGATCTACGAGCAGGTCCTCAGCAAGGGATGGGATCCGGACAAGCAGGCGTTCGTGCAACATTACGGCGACGACGTGCTCGACTCGTCGCTGCTGCGCATGCCGACGGTCGGCTTCATCACGCCGCGCGATCCGATGTGGAAGTCCACCTTGGACGCGATGGAGCGTGAACTCGTCAGCGACAGCCTGGTCTACCGCTACAACCCCGAGGCATCACCCGACGGGCTGCGCGGCTCCGAGGGAACGTTCTCCCTGTGCACGTTCATGTATGTCGACGCACTGGCTCGGGCAGGCCGCACCGACATGGCCAGGCTGGTGCTGGAGAAGATGCTCACCTACGCCAACCACCTGGGCCTGTACTCCGAGGAGATCGACCTGACGGGACGGCAGCTGGGCAATTTTCCTCAGGCGTTCACGCACCTGGCCCTGATCGACGCGGCGATCACCCTGGACGCGATGCTCCAGGGTGCGCGGAGGGACGGGCGGTGAAGGGTGCCGCAACAGGCCCCGTGGTCGATCAAGCGGGGAAGGAGGCTGTGCGGGGCGCGGGCGACCGTGTGCCGGGTCATCCAGCGGCAGCCACCATCGCCGGCAGCAAGCCTCCAGGACCATCCGGGGCACGGGGTTTCACTGTCCGGCGGCCGTCGGGGTGGGACCGAGGAGGACGACCGTGTCACCTTTCTGCGGGGTGGCGGGCTTCCTTTCCGTCACGGGGTCCAGCCGGTGGTCGGCGCGCACCACGAAGAGGGTGTCGTGCTCCTGCGGTAGCGGGGCGGTGGCCGGCTGCACGATGAACCGGGCTCCCCGCCCGTAGCGCTCCGCCAGGACGTGCCGGACCAGCGAGCGGCCGAAGAGGATGTCGCCGCCGGTGTACGGAGCCACCACGCCGTGGCTGTCGTGCGGCGGCCCGACCCGGTAGACCGGCCCTTCGACAGTGTCCTGCATCATGATCGACGCGAGCGCGTTGAAGTCGTCGTCGTCGGTGGCCAGGAAGACGGCTGTCACCCCCTCCACACGCGCCCCGGGGTTGATGGCCGTGGCCAGCAGCTCGCCCTTGGCCAGGTCCATGCCCGCCCCCTTGATCCGTTCCCGTTCCTCGTCGAGTCCCGCCCACATCAGCACGTCAAGGCCGGCGGACCGCAGAGCCCTTCCCAGGTCGACGACCCACGGCTCGCCGCCCACCAGGAGCACGCGCCTGCCCTCCTCCTTGACGACGCCCAGCCGTCTGGCCATCGGCGCCGCCGTCAGCGCGTACAGCAGAACGGTGCCCACGATCACCAGGAAGGTGACCGGAAGGATCTTCGCCGCCCCGGCCACCCCACGTTCGACCAGTCCGGAGGAGAAGGCCGACGCCGTCGCCGCCGCGACGATGCCGCGTGGGTGCATCCACCCGACGAAGGCGCGCTCCCCCCGTGAGAGATCCGTGTGCGCCGCGGCACCCAAGGCCACGAGCGGGCGCACCACCAGGACGAGGATCGCGATCAGGCCGAGCGCGGGAAGGAGCACCGGCACGAGGGACGCGGGGGTGACGGTGGAGGAGATGGAGATGAACAGCAGTCCGATGATCAGCTGGACCAGGGTTTCGAAGAAGGGCCGGCGCGAGGGCATGTCGAAGCCGCGGATGTTGGCCGCGGCGAGTCCCACCAGGATCGCGGCGATGAGCCCCGTGTCGTCCCGCAAGATGTCACAGCCCGCGGATACGCCGATCACGACGGCGAGTTGAGCCAGCGTGCCCAGGGTCTCGCCGAGTCGCAGGGTGCGCAAGGCGAACCACAGCAGCGCGGTGCCCACCGCCCCACCGACAAGCCCGAAGGCAAGGCTGATGGCGAACTGGCCCAGCTGGTAGCCCCGGCCGATGTCGATCCGGTGCGACGAGGCGACCGCGTGGAAGGTGAGGGCGCCGAGGATGGCGCCGATCGGGTCGGTCAGCGTCCCTTCCCAGATCAGAATGCGCCGCACCTTGTCGCTCGGCCGCACGAAGTCGAGGATCGGCCCCACGACCGTGGGCCCCGAGACGACGAGGATCATGCCGAGCATCGCGGCAACCCGCAGGGGCATGCCGAACATCGCGGGTGCCACCGTCCCGGTGACGAAAAAGGTGAGCAGCACGCCGTACAGGAGCAGTCTGCCCACGATCCCCCGCGTGTGGTGGGCGAGCTTGCGCAGGTCGAGTCCCAGACCGGCGTCGTAGAGGATCACCGCGACCGACAGCGACACCAGGTTCGAGAAGTCCGGCCCCAGCAGTCTGTCCGGGCGGACGACGTCCGTCACGGCGCCCGCGGCGAACCCGACGGGAAGCAGGATGATCAGCGCCGGGACGCGCAGCTTGCCGGCCAGGATCTGCGAGCCGGTGGCGAGCACCACCGTCAGGGCGAGTCCGAGAAGGATCTCGTCGTCGGTCACAGCGGGTTCTCTCCTCGGATCCGGACGGAAGGGCTTCCGGGGTAGGTCCGGCCGGAGATCACTTGTTGCATGCCGCACCGTCCCTGTGGCCGCCGCGTCAGCGGCGCGGATGTCTTGCCGAGCGCCGGGGCCTGGTCCGTCAACTGTGTGGTACGACCGCCACAGGGCAGGAGGCGTGGTGAATGAGGGCGTGAGTGACCGAACCGATGTGGGAGCCCCTGACCGCCCTGCGCCGGCCGACGACCACGAGACGCGCGTCGGATACGGCTTCGACGAGGTGCTCGGCCGCTCGCCCCGGAGCGGATACCTCGGACACCTCCACCGCCGGAAACCTGTCACGGTACGGGCGTACGGCGTGTGAGAGCGCCGACGCCATGTCGGCGTCCTCGGCCGCTTTGTGGTGTTGAGTGAACGGGGCGTGCCACGTGTGCACGATTTCCAACAGCACACCATGCCGCCGGGCGAAGTCGAAGGCGAACTCCATGAGCTCGTCCTTCACGTCGGTCACATCGAGCCCAAGGACCACTTTGCGGTGGCCCCTGCCTTCGGCGGTACCAGCCCCGCTCTCCTTGTCTCCAGGGCGTACGAGGACCACCGGACGCTTCGAGTCCGCGACGACCTCCTGGCCCACGGAACCCACAACGAATCCGCGGACACTGCCAAGTCCATGAGACCCCACGACCAGCAAATCCGACTCCGCCGCGGCAGCCAACAGCACACTGTTGGGGGCGTCCTCGATTTCATCGGCGGTCACCGCGAGGTCTGACCGCCGGTCCCGGACACGCTGCTCGGCCGCAGCGAGTACGCCTACGGCATCACCGGCGCGATCCTCGTGCGACACCCTCATGGCCCCCAACTGGTGCTGCGCCCACCGAGTGGCATAGACCAGCCGCAGGCCGGCGCCGCGCAGCGCCGCCTCGTCGGCGGCCCAGTCCAAGGCCGCCACACTGCCCTCGGAGCCGTCCACTCCCACAGTGACAGGTAGTGACATGCCGCTCTCCTCGCTCCAGGGCTGTCGTCAACGGGCGATCACATGGGCCGCGCAGGGGCACCCATGCCCGATACACCTGGTCACGAAGCTACCGAGCCGCTGAAGCGCCGCAGTGCACCGCGTTCGCCGGCGCTACCGAAGTACCCCATCCGGCCGATGGCACCGAGACGGCGGCGGGCAGGTCGTCGCCCCGTACCGGGTACCAGCCTTGGGTCGAGGGCACGACGGACAAGGGCCGGATCCGCTTCACCGCGCGGGGCGCCCAGATCCGCGCCGCCGCCGACGGCCTCGGCACCCTCTCCGCCGCCCGGAGCGACGTCGAGACCGTGACCGCGGATCGGGTCCGTGGGCGCGAGAGCGACGCCGGGTGGATCCGGTTCCCGTTCGACGGAATCAGCGTCGGCCGCGGCGGTGGAAACGACTTGGGAACCGTCACGGCCGACAAGATCAGCGTGCATGGCATCAACACCGAGTGGGTGGGGGACCGGGACTCGGGCAAGGGATGGGTCGAGTTCCCGCAGTCGGGAGTGAACGTCCGCAAGGACGGAAAGCAGGGCTGGGGCACCGTCGCCGCCGACAAGGCGGACCTGAACGACGTGGCCACCCACCGCGCCCAGGTCAAGGAACGTCTCACCCTCCAGGGCGGGCTGAGCGTCGACAACGTACTGGAGACGCAGGACGGCCCGCCACGGCTGATCGTCCACGGCCGCCTGGATGCCGAGGGCGAGGTGAAGGCCGACGGCACGGTCACTGTCACCGGAGACCTCACCACCCTCGGCATGCTGCGCGTTCACGGCGAGTCGCGCCTGCAGGGGAAGGTGAACGCCGGCGCGTACCTGCCGGTCCGCAACGGAGGCGCCTGGATCATGCACACGAACGACGGGAAGGTGGCGATCAACGGCGACCTGCGCGTCCACGGGGCATTCCGCTCCGATTCCTGAACCGGACGCCACCGCGGGCCGGCCTTGCGCGAGCCCGGCCGGGGAGGTCCGGACGGCCTCCGGGGGTCTGGACGGACCCCCGGACGGCTCGTCGGGACCCGCAACCAGAAGTCTGGGTCGCGGGATTACTTGGCGCCGAGGCCGGCGTCGGAGACCTCGGGCTTGCCGGCGGCCTTGAGGACCTTGTTCAGGAGTGTGAGGT